>CALHCA010000110.1 GCA_937930585.1 uncultured bacterium | reverse complement strand
ACAAACTCGCCACGCGATCGAGCATATGAAGACCTGAAAACGAAATTAAAACAGAGGTAATAAATGTTAAAATCCAACCAAGTAGATCTTCAATTAAGTGAAGCGAAACAGTTCGATCAAGGATATTTTTCGAACCATGTAGGCGTGTTGCAGCAAACAAATTTACTAAAATCCCCACAATCGAAACAATCATCAATCCTGGAACATTCACATACGGATGAACATGCGGAAAAGTAAATTCATAATATACAGAAATTGCCATAGTGTATGAAAGCCACAAAATCACACCAGCATTTAAAAGAGCCCCGAGCGCGGCAAAACGTTTATAGCCATAGCTCATCACAGAAGTTGGTTTTTTCTTACTTAGCTTATTCAAAATTAATGTAATCGTAAGTAGAATTGCATCACCTAAATCATGAACGGCATCAGCCGAAATTGCTGCCGAGCTAAAAAGTGAACCAAAGAAAAACTCTGCGATTGAAAAACCTAAATTTAAGCCAATTGCTAGCGGAAGATTACTCGATTTTTTATGATTATGCGCTGTCCCAAAATGAGCGTGCGTTTGTTTGCAAGCATTTTTCTCTTTCGAAATTTTATCTTCCCCTCCCATTTTTTTTTGAAATTTTATTCTAAAGTAAGAATTTCTGCTCCATCTTTTGTAACTAAAATTGTGTGTTCAAAATGCGCCGAAAGTGATCCATCTTTCATTAAGACATCCCATTCACTATCGGTTCCATTGAAAATTACATCGCCCTTACCGAGTGAAGTCATCGGCTCGATACAAAAAGTATCACCCTCTTGGAAAACTACACCTTTACCAGCTTTGCCATAATTTGGAATTTCTGGTGCCATATGCATTTTTAAGCCAACACCATGGCCAACCAATTCCCGAACATTACCAAGTTTTGATTTTTTGAGCGATTTTTCAACTGCCGCACCAATATCGCCAGTTTTCACGCCGGGTTTGACAACAGCAATTCCAGCTGAAAGCGCTTTTTTAGTATCGTTCAAGAGATGCTTAACTGCTCCTTTTGGCTCTTCACCAACTACCATTGTTGTTGCAGAATCGGTCATCATACCTTTGTATTGAATCACCATATCATATTTAACAACATCACCTTTTTCGAAAGGAATATCATTTGGTGCACCATGAACAACACAATCATTTACCGAAATACAAACCACACCCGGAAAATTTACATCTGGTGTTAAATATGCAGATTTTGCACCATATTCTTTAATTTTCTTTCGAGCAAAAGCATCAACTTCAAGACCAGTTGTACCAACTTTCGAAAATTCTGTAAGTTCACGCAAAATTCGCGCAAGGACTTTTCCGCCCTCACGCATTGCTTGAATTTGTGCTTCAGTCTTGTTTCCAGTAATTAAATTTCGCACGATTCAATTTCCTCCATGATTCGGTCATGAACTTGCCCAACCGTACCAGTTCCATCAATATGAGCAATTTTTACGCCATTTTCATTAAAATAATTCAAAACTGGATACATTTCTTGGCGATAAATTCGAAGTCGTTCATCAATAACTTCTGGCGTGTCATCAAGTCGACCACGAATTTCAAGCCGACGCATCAATTCACTGCGCGGAACTTCCAGAACAATTACCAAATCAACATTTCGACCATGATTTTGCTTATTTTCAATCAGCCATTTCGCCTGAGCAAGCTGGCGTGGGTAACCATCAAGAATAACCTGTTTAACATTTTTACTGTTTGCACGGTCAAGAGCTTCGCCCATAACGCGATTAACAATTTCTGGGTCAACTAACTTTCCTGTGCTCATCTGCGCAAGAAGTTCAGGATCTTTGCTATCACGCAAAAGCTGCCCTGCACCAAGCCAGCGCCAATCATTCCGTGCCGCTAATAAATTTCCTTGAACGCTTTTACCAGCACCTGCTGGACCAAAAAATACAATCATTAAATTCCTTTTGTTTTTAAAATTATATACCTTTATATTATAGCATAAAAATTTAAAAGTTAGAAATCTTGGCTAAAAAGTAATATTTTATTTTAATTATTCTGTTGTAGAGCTGGTATCTTAAGAAGCTAAACCTCTATTTTATAACACTATCATAAAATGAAACCACATTATGACAGCAATAATTACTTACAAAAGTTCCTCTTTCACGATTTTTGCCAGAACTACACCATCAGCAGAATTACCAAATTTTGCTTTCATTTTACCGATAATTGCGCCCATTTGTTTAATCGAAGCTTCTCCCATTGTTGAAATTTCGTCTTTCACAGCTGCACGAATTTCTTCCTCACTCGCCATTTCCGGCAAATATTTCGAAAGAATTTCAGCTTCTTTTAGTTCATTTTCAGCACGCTCTTCATCTAATAAACTTGCTGCTTCTTTACGCTTTTTTACTTCTCGCGCAACCAGAGTTTCAATTTCAGTATCATTTAAGCCTTCTTCACGCTTACTAAGTTTTACTTCTTCGTCCAAAATTGAAGCCTTTAAGCCTCGTAAAACTGTAGTTTCGAAAGCATTTCGCGCAAGCATTGCAGTTTTTAAATCTGCGTTAATTTGTTCTTTTAACATTTTCCTCCTTTAAAAATAAAAACCAGCCTTTCGACTGGAATTTATGTTTTTAGCGAATACCAAGTCGCATTTTTTGTGCTTTTTCAGCACGGCGTTGATTTCGAACGATTGCTTTTTTGCGTCGTTCAACCTTACTTAGAGGCTTCGAAAATCGCATTGATGCTTTAGCTTCGCTCAAAACTCCACTTTGTAGAACTTTTCGATTAAAGCGACGAATAATATTTTCGTTAGCTTCTTTCTGGTCTTTCCTTGTTACACTAATACTCATACTGATTACTATTTTACCAAAGTTTTTTAAAAAAAGCAAGAAGAAAATAAAATTGCTCAATTTTGGATGATTTTATTAAAATTATTTTAATTTTGCTTGTTCTCGATAAAAATCAATCCAAATTTTTAGTAGTCTATCTTCCGAATAATAATCTGAGATTTCTTTCGACTTCGCTTTAAATTCTTTTAATTTTTCTGGATTTTTCGAAATATCTTTAATTACTTCATCCATCTCTTTGAAATCTTTACCGCAAAGATATTTTCCTTCAAGAATATTTTTATATAAATCCAAATCTCGTAGCATTATTGGCGCCCCGCAACTAGCCGCTTCCAAAATAGACATTGGGAAAAGCTCCGCATAACTCGGTAACAAAAACAAATCACAACTTGCATAAAACTTTCGAATTTCTTCGCGTGGAACAATTCCTAAAAATTTCAAATTCTTTGGTGGATTCTCAACTATTTTTTTATAACGCTCATAACCGCTAGTGATTTTTCCAAACGAAAAACCGCCAGCCCAAACAAATTTAATATCAGGATTATTTTCTGCTAACTTTACAAAATCGTCAATGCCTTTTCGTTGCTGAACTTGACCAACGCCAAAAACCACAATTTCATCTTTTTTCCAACCTTGTAATTTTCGAAACTTCTCTCGTTCTTCTTCACTTATAGGCGACCATTTATCTTTTGCGACAAAGTTT
>CALHCA010000109.1 GCA_937930585.1 uncultured bacterium | reverse complement strand
GTTGGTTTTTATGAGGCGAAAAAATATATTGAAGAGTATTTCAATGCGCACAAACCGATTCGGGAGCTTATGGACAATACACTAAAAAAAGCTCAGGATGAAGGTTTTGTAGAGACATTTTTTGGTCGAAGGCGACCAATGCCAGATATAAAATCGAGTAATTTTATGATTCGCGAGATGGCAAAGCGAGCAGCGCAGAATATGCCGATTCAGGGCACTGAGGCAGACTTAATGAAGCGAGCAATGTTGGCTGTTGATGAAAAAATTGTAAAAGCTGGGCTTGGTGAACAAATTTTGCAAATTCATGATTCAATTTTGGTGGAAGTTCCAGCTGAAAATGCTGAAAATGTGGTAGAAATTTTAAAGCGAGAAATGGAAAACGTGGCTCCAGAATTAAATATTAAATTAAAGGTTGAAGTTTCTATTGGCAAAGATTGGCTAAATATGTAATAAATATATATTGTAAGGCAAGTTTTTGTGGTGTAGTCTTGATTTTTAAAACGCTTTTGTTTATAATTATTTTAGGAAATATTTTTAAGGTGGAGGGACTTAGATAATGAAACATAAAATATTATTTGGCGTAGTTTTAGCTATTGCTGTTTTGAGTGCAGGGCTAAACGTAGTGCAAGTAATTAAAAATAAAAATGATATTGCCGCAATGAAAAACCCTGTTGGTTCGGTTTGTGGGGATGATATTATTAATAGATATAACAATATCAAAGGTAGAAAAGAAGAATATACTAAAAACGCTAAAGCTTTAGGTGACGAAATTTCAAAAAAGGCAGGAAATGAAAAAGACTCCAACTGTGTTATGATGCGGCTTTTTATTGGAACAGAAAATCAGGAACAAACATTTAAGAATCTTGAAGAAATGATTAATAAGGGCCAGAACCCAAGCTTAAAGATTAATGGTGCTAGTTACATTGAATATATTAAGCCTGCAAGCTTGAAGTATCAAGATGCTGGAGATTTATTCTAGATGAGTAAACTTAATATTTTATTTTTTGCTGTTTTATTATCTTTTATATTTAATTCTGTATTTTTTCAAAAAAATACGAATGCTGCTCCTGGTGATATACCATACAATGTTGCTAAGAGGCTTATAGATTCTTGTAATTCGAACAGAAAAATGATTTGGGAAAGGACATATGATGGGGAAAAAGAAGAATTTAGCGCATACAATCCTGGCATTACCTCATTAACAGGAAACTGGATATCTGCTGATCCTGAAGGTAAGAAGCTTATTAGCTCTGTTTATGAAAAGCATGAGTTTCAAGTGAGCAAAGAGAATAGAAGCTTCTATCTTAATATCGCCGCAATTGCATGTCATAGTCGAGTTCTAGCTTCGGCTACAAATATTAGGATTATGAAAGAACTGGACTATAATAAACTTGAAACAAATGGCCCTGTTACTTTTGGCGATAGAGCCCAAGGAGCTGCTTATAATTTTAATTTGAAAGCTGAAGAATATGGTCGTATTGCTCCACCCACTAAAATCACCGTTAAAGAATCTGAAATAGATAAACTTTCAGACGGAGATTATATACATTTTAAAGTGTGGCAGTGTTGGAATGGATATAAAGAAGGGAATCATGGTTGGGATGATGATGTTCTCAATCAATGGCCAGGGTATTGCTATCCTCATAAAGTTACCATAAGAATCAAAGCTCCAGTTAAGTTTAATGTTGAAGGAAATACTAAAGCTGCAGTTTTAAATTCTAGCCAGAGAATTAATTCAGATGATTCAAGATTTAAGAGTAATGGTCGCTATAATCCTCAAACTGCTAAAGTTGGCCAATGGGTTTCTTTTAGGCACAAAGTTACAGGTAAAGATTTTAACAAAAGCAATGTTAGCGGCAGTGGTCATTATCAAACTTTCAGAAATGATGGACATGGCGATTATTCGGTAAATAATTATAATTTTAGATGGAATAAAGAATCGTGGGATAGTAGGCCTACAATAATTAATCAAGGTAATATTTGGGATACAATTAATGCAGTAAGCACCGATAGGGAGATCTTTAGGGTAACCAGAGATATGGCCGGAAAGACAATATGTTCGAAAATGTCATATGGAGTTGCTGCGGGGGGTATTGATAATGTTAATAGGCATAATAAAACTACCAATGAGGCTTGCGTTTATATTCCTTATGATTTTGAAATAACACCTTGTGTTAAAATTGATAAAATTCGAAACTGCTCTGGTGGTGATTTAGATGTTCCTACTAATGGTAAAGTGACAAACGACCCCAATGATGGTGAAGAAATTAATATTCCGGGAGGCGGAACTGAAACTTCATCAATAAGATATAAAATTACAACTTGGCGTGTTCCTTCAGATAAAGAGAGTTTTGCAACTCAAAATAATAAGAGAGATAATACGAATAGTGATACTTGCTCACCTTCAAACTTTTATTATCAAGATTATCAAGGAATTGAAAAATGTCGTGTTGTGAAAGAAGGAACTGGAAAATTTAATAAAGATACTCGAGTTGCTGACTTTATACCTTCAATTGAAGATGGTGCCGAGGCGGGAACCCGTTATTGTGTTGCGCTTTCTATCTCACCATATAAGATGAATTCGAGCCAAAGTCAGGCTGAACAAGCCAAGCAAGAACGAGAAAATTTAGACTGGCGGCACGGTGCACCAATTTGTATTAAGTTGGTTAAGAAACCAAAAGTTCAATTCTGGGGAAATGGTGTTTATTCAAAATCAGGCATTCGAACAAGTTTATCTACAACTAAACAAGGAGTTCTTGGTTCTTGGGTTGAATATGAAGCACTCTCGGGTGTGAAAATTAAAGATTTTCGAACTGAATCTTCGCAAAGCACGCGAAAGTTGGCAATTGA
>CALHCA010000108.1 GCA_937930585.1 uncultured bacterium | reverse complement strand
GAGAAAGCTGTCTGGAATGACTTTTCTTAACAATAACAAAGAAGAATCTGTAGTTTTTGGTGCTCCTGAATTTATTCTAAAAAATCTTTCTAAAGATAGTAAATATGAAAATGTTTCGAAAAAAATCGACAATTTAGCATCTCAAGGTTTGCGAGTTTTGCTTTTAGCAAAATTTGAAAAATCTGGTAAAATTTCAAAACTTCTCGAAAGTGAAAAACTTGAGCCAATTGCAATAATTACACTTAAAAATACCCTGAGACCAAATGTTCAAGGAACCGTTAACTTTTTACAAAATCGTGGCGTTTCAATTCGTGTGATTTCTGGAGATAATCCACGAACTGTGAGTTTTATCGCTCTTGAAGCCAGAATTAAAAATGCTGAAAAATATATAACTGGTGCAGAACTCGCCAATCTTTCGAAAAAAGATTTCGAAAAGGCCGTTCTTGAAAATACAATTTTTGCACGAGTCTTACCCGAGCAGAAAGAGAAAATTATTGGTATTTTTCAGAAAAACAAACTATATACAGGAATGATTGGCGATGGCGTAAATGATGCTCTTGCAATTAAAAAATCAGATTTAGGAATTTCTATGTTTGATGGGGCTCCTGCAACTCGTCGTGTGGCAGATTTAGTCTTAATGGATAATTCTTTTACATCTCTACCTAGTGGCGTGAAGGTTGGAAATAGAATTATGCTCTCAATTGAAATGATTTCGATTTTATTCTTCCATAAAATTATTCTTGGTGTAACAATTCTTTTCGCAACAATGCTTGCCGGCGTCAATTACCCATTTCTACCACGTCATATTACTTATATGAACTTTATTCTAGTAACAATGCCGACAGTTTTAACTACACTTTTTCCACCAATACCTAAAGCTAAAATTAACCCTAAGAACTTCTGGCGGGATACACTTTATTCAATTGCGCCAGTAGCAATTTTAAGTGGTTTAGCAATTTCATTTATTTATATTAGTTTATATTTTAAAGTTGACGACAGTCTCGCAAGCAAACGCATAATGCATGGAATTTTAGCAACCGTTGTAATCGTAACTGCTTGGTTTGGCGTTTTTGCAACAATTTTGAGCGAAATATTCCTTGGCTCAAAGCCTTCAAAAAACAACAAAATTCGTAGAACAATATATGTCATTGGAACTTTAATTTTTACTGGTGTAATTTTTAGTGCCCCAATCTTACGTGAATTTTTCGAATTCAACTTACCAAACATTAGTCAATTCTGGTTTATCTGCTCAGTGATTATTCTTGTTTCAGTTATCCAGTTATTTATTGCTTCAAGCAGATCTAAAAATAAATAGTCTCTCGGGAGGCTATTTTTATTACTTCAAAGACCAGTCATTACGAGTTCTAATTTTTTTAAGTATTTCTCTTTAGAGAGAAAAATAAAATCAGGTTGTTAATCCTGATTCTACATTGTAATTTTTTTAGTCGAGATTGATTCATTAGAGATTCTATTTTGTTTTACTGCTCTTCTACTATCTTTTAATGACTCTAATTTATCTTTAATTTCTTTTGCCTTTTCTATATTTTCAACTTTAAGATAGAGCGAGCCAAGAGTTCGTAAAGTTTGAGGTCTTTCGTCAAGCTCTATAGCTTTTTCTAGCGCTGAAATTGCCAATTTATCTTTACCCATTTTTTCGAGAGCTCGAGCATAAGCAATATATCGAGTCGGTACAGAATCCTCAATTTCTAGAGCTTGTTCAAATGCTAAGGCGGCTTTTTGGTAGTTCTCAGTTTCAAGATAAATTAAGCCAACATTATGAAGACTGGATGCGCTACTTTCTAAACTTTGAGCAATTTCAAAACATTCAATAGCGTCATCAAACTTTTTTTGG
>CALHCA010000107.1 GCA_937930585.1 uncultured bacterium | reverse complement strand
GTTCGAGAGGTGTGGTCCTCGGCACAAATCTTTGTAATTTCCATTAGTATAGAAACTAACAGTTTCCGCACCATTACCAAGTTCAAAATCACCCTCAGCAAGAATTTTCGCATTAGTTGTGCCGGCATTTTTCAAATCGTTCAAAAGCTCTAATTTATATGGCTGATTAGTTTCTTTCGCCCAAGAAATTGCTTCTTCAATCGAAACTTCGCTTCGCACAAAATCTTGCTTTTCAGCAATAATTCGGCGCATTACTTTTTCAATTTTACCAAAGTTTTTTTCTGAAATTTTATTTTCACCTAAATCAATATCGTAATAAAATCCATCGTTAATTACTGGACCAACACCAAACTTCGCATCTGGGTATATTCGTTGAATTGCTGCTGCCATAATATGCGCAAGGCTGTGGCGCATTTTGAAAAGTTTTTCTTCTTTATTCTCCACTTAAAATCCTTTCGAAAATAATATTTTAACTCTTTTTATTTTATCACCACTTGAATTTTCTTGCAAGCTTTGCTAAAATAAAACCACGGGCGATTAGCTCAGTTGGCTAGAGCGTCACATTGACGTTGTGAAAGTCAGAGGTTCGAGTCCTCTATCGCCCACCAACTTATAATATAGTAGTTTCTTTAATTATATTGTTAGTTTTTGTAATCAATGACCTAAGATATCGCACTCAATGTGCGGTATTTTAGTTTTGTAAAATTATCACTATTTTCATAAAGTATAATAGATTTTCATATTTTCTTTTTCACTATATATAGCGTTATAGTGTTTTTAGTTTTACACATTCCGCCAAAGCTTTTCCACAAGCTGGTTTTCGGCTTTCGAAAAATTTTATTCGTTTAGTGATATATTTTAAAAAATACTGTTCGCTTTTTTGAGTTTGACTTTCGCGTGAAATGTTTTATTTTTGAAAAATCATTTTTAGTAAAAAGCGAACAAAATTTTTACCTTTCGAAAAAGGTATCCAACATCATAATTATGCTTGCTTTTTAAAATAAAAAGCGGTAAAATAAAAACGAGGTTGAACTTCGGAAAAAGTTCAATCAGGTTTGGGCAAAAAAAATAAAAAATAAGAAAGTTTTTTCTAGCAACCGACCAACTTGTTACATTCATAATTCTCACACTCCCCTTTTTGTCACCCAAACGACAAACGCACTTTTAGTAAGGTTTAAGAAAACCTTACAAATGTCCCTACATTAGGCGGTCAAATTGGCCGCTTTTAAATTTTATGAATATTAAACCAAAAAATTAAACACCCTTTTAGAGTGCTTACTTTTTTTGCTTTTTTAAAGCTCGTTTTTTGGCTCTTTCAGCCTTTGCGCGCTCGACATCTTCAATTCTACCCTTTTCAGTAACATCAAATTTATCAAGATATTTACCGAATGCTAAACGAGTTTGCGAATATGCCGCCGCCGCCGCATTGTAACATATTGAAGTTACAGGCATATAAATCCACTGTGCAATCATCCATAAAGAACGACGTTTTTTATAGCGTTCTGGGCGTGGTGGTAGCATTTTTAAGCTAATTAATATTGTGATAAAAATTCCCACAGTCGCAACTTGCTGAAGCGTACTAATCACATTTGGTAATTGATGCACGATCACGCTACGAGAAGAAGCGGCATAAACAATCAGTGGCACCCAACCGCCAAAGGCAGCCATTGGTGATTGAAAAACTGCTGTTACATGCCCATCAATCAAGCGAATAAGCTTCATCAAGCCATCAATAACTGGCACGTTACGATTTTTCGAAAAGTATAAATTAGCAACATATGGTATATCACTTGCACCATACATCCAGCGACGAAGCTGAATAAACTGCGCCTTGAGCGTTTTTGGTAAAGTTTCACTCAAAACAGCATCTTGGTAAATTGGCACACGAATCGGCACTACATAATAATCGCCACCAAAATGAAAATAACTTCTCCAGAATTGATGACCATCTTCAACAATTGTACGAGTTGACCAAAAATCCATTTCAACTAAGGCATCAAGAGGCTGTGAGTGTGAAGCAAAATTTCGCAAAAGATGCGGTCGCATTGTTGAAACAATATTCCAGAACGAATTACCAGTTGCAACCACACGCATTGGAGCTGGGACATCCCAAATATTATTCAAAAATAATGAAACTGGCTGATACGAAAGTTTTTTACGGTCTTCATGAACAATAAAACTATAAGTTGCACAAGCAAAATATTCCTTATGTGGCTTATTATCACTATCTAGCGTTGTAACGAGTACATTTTCGAAAGGAATCTTCTTGCCTTCGCAATATTCTTGAAGTGCTCGCCCAGCAAAAGTGATATTTCCGCCCTTTCCAACAACTTCATTTGGTAGATTTTTTGGGTGTTTCACAATTTCAAAAGCACCAAAGCTTTTCGAAAATTCTTTTTTAAGCCTAATTGCAGTTTTTTCAATTTCTTCACCACCCCGTTCTTCATAAGCTAAGAAAATGAGCAAGTTTTTTGCATCATAATTTGAAGACAAAACAGATTGAATAGTTGGCTGAATTACTTCATACGGCTCATTATAAGCTGCGATAATCACCGCATTTTTAACCCTTGACGGCTTCGGAAAACCAGCTGGATTTTCTATAATGTCATTTAGATTTCGAAGGTGATTTTTAAACTCGTATTTGTTATTACTCTGATTTTTAAGAATACTTAAAGATTTTTCGGCATTTTCAAGATCATTTAAGCGCTTATTCCAATCAACTTTTTGAGCTTTTTCAATCTTAAAATGGCCAGTTATCATTCGATAAGCAATCCCAATAGCCTTAACAAGAAGAGTTGTAATAATCGTCAAAAGATAAAGAGATGCTAAAAAAGGAGAGAAAGCCGAAAGTATAAACATTAAAATAATTGCGCCAAAACTTAAAAAAGCTGGCAGAATTTCGAAAAAGCGATACTTAAAAGTTCGCTTTCCAAGTGGAATTTCGATATCGATTTTCTTGCTCATTAATTTGGAATCTCGCGAATTGAAGTACCTATAACTATCATACCAACTAGAACAAGAATAATACTAAAAATTGCAAAAATTGCAGCTGTACGTCTATTAGAAATGCTATAAATTTTTGCGATAATAATATTGTGAATAAATGCGATAATTAGACCAAAAATAGCCAAAATAATACGATAGGTCCAGGAGTCTTTATAAAATTCACTAGTTCCAAAAACTGTATAGCGCACATTCAAGAGATAGTCGTATGATTTCGTGTTTAAAATCATAAAAATAGAGAAAATAATTCCAGATAGAAATACAGACACCATCAAAATTAGCATTTTGCGGTCTTTTAAAATTGGTTTAAATAAATTAGCTATTGTTTTCATAAGAAATAAATTGGAGCCGATGAGCAGGATTGAACTGCTGACCTACGCGTTACGAGTGCGTTGCTCTACCAACTGAGCTACATCGGCATACCTTTAAATTATACCACAAACTTTTTGAAAAATAAACCAAAAAAGTGCTTGATTTTTTGCTGGGAGTCTGATAAAATTGTATTAGTCTACTGATGCGCTCGTGGTATAGTTGGCCTAGTACGCCTCCCTGTCACGGAGGAGATCGCCGGTTCGAATCCGGTCGGGCGCGCCAAATTTAGACTTTAAAAAATCGCTTTTAGGCGATTTTTTATTTTATTTGATTTCTTAAACTTTCAAGACAAAAAATAAAAGCACAACTTTTGCTGTGCATTTTATTAGTCAACTTTAATGTATTTTTGAATTTTGCCATCTTTTTCAAGCTGCTCAAGCTGTTTGTTAAACTCGGTAAATTTAATTTTTATTGATTCATAGCTAATTTCATTATCAGTTTTTTCAATCAATTTAACGATATAATAACCGTCACCCGAGTTTGAAATAAACGGTTTCGAAACTTCACCAACTTTCAGTCCCACCGCAATTTTAGCACGACCGCCATCAATGTTAGTTTTTCGAACTTTTCCAGGTTTTGCGTATTCAATTTTATCGCCAAAATGTTCAACAGCTTTCGAAAAATTATTCGCATTTTCACTTAAATATTTTGAAACCTCATTTTTAAGGTTTTCAGCAGTTTTATCAATTTGTGCGGTTACTTTTCGGCGAAGGAGTGGCAATTCAATAAACATTCGGCGATATTCACTCGGTGAAAGATTATAATTATCAGCCGCAATTTTATATAAGGCGCTTTCAGTAAGTTCAGTGTTTTGTGTTTTTCGCTGCGCATCAAAAGCTTCACTAATTTCTTTATCCGAAACCGAAATTCCAAGCTCACGAGCCTTTTTTTGGGCATAAGTATTTGCAATTGCGTTTTTCATTGCTTTTGATTTATTTAAAGTTGAAAGTGCGCTTATATTATTAGCTCCCTCAATTTCATCTTTTTTAGTATTTGCAATTTGCATATTTGCTCGATATTCCATCAAATAATCACTATAAAGTGCGTTCTCACCATCAACTTTCGCAATCGGAAACGGAAATATAGTTGTAAAACGATAAACAAATTCACTAGTATTTTGAGCTTGATAAAGCTGATACCAAAGTAAGCCTGCACCCGTAATTAGAATTACACTAGCAATAATCAAGGCGTTAATCACTAAACGATTTTTGCTATATTGCACAGGATATTTAAATTTTT
>CALHCA010000106.1 GCA_937930585.1 uncultured bacterium | reverse complement strand
GATATTAAAGATATTTGCAAACAACTATACAACGAATGTATAGAACATGGGTATAAAATAAAATTCTCATCTGAAGAAGTTCAGTTATATCCAATCACTGACCTCACAATCGCCATTTATAGCCGTGGTGAATTCACGAAAAACGTAGGAGAAATAGACCCCTTTAGTTTTGTTGGCAAGAATTTTCAGCCGATATCTGAAGGAGTCAACATGTGTTGCAATACCCTAGAGTTCGAGAAAGTTATCTTTAAAGGTATTGCCATACTGCTAGAAAATGGCGCAGTATTAATTCTGAACAAACAAGATCGTACTGTGCAACAAATAATCTCAGTGAATGAGATTTCAGAGATCTTGAATAATCGCTATTCAATGATGGACAAGTCTTTCGACCTTGATCCATGTACTTCAGAAAGATATTACAACCAAATGCTGGGCTATAAATTTATAGATATCAGCAATGAGGCTCCAGAGATACTAGAACAACTAGAAAAAGGGCTGAAAGAAAGACAGCAGATTCTAGATAAAATTGAAGAACTGGAAGAATGGTTGAATAACTTCGTTCAAAAAGTCGAAGATCGTAAAGTCATCACTCCTCAAGAATTAAACGAACGCGACTCTAAAAAATCAGAGCTGGAGTCGCTAGAAAAGAAGCTGAAAAATCTAAATTTCAGACTGACATAAAATCAGCCCTTCGGGGCTTTTTAAATTGTGCCAAATTCTGCCCTTATCTTGTTTTTTTATGTTATAATTAAATAAGGCATTAGCCGTTGAATTTTTATTTAATTTTTGATGAAAGGAAGAACATGGAAATAATTATAGCTACGCTTGGCGTTTTGTTTGGCGGTGGTAGCGCTTTTGCATATCAAAAAGTGAAAACTGCAAATGCAAAAAATAATTCAGATAAAATTATTGCTGAAGCCCGAAAAAAATCAGCTGAGATCTTAGAACGTGCAAATGAAAAAGCCTTAAAAATTACCGAAAAGGCTAACGAAGATGAATCAGAGCGGCGAAAAGAAATTCGAAAAACTGAAAATCGCCTCGCAGAACGAGAAGAATCTCTAGACCGAAAGCTCGACCAGATTGATTTACGAACCGAGAAACTCCGAAATAATGAGCTTGAAGTTGAAAAACTCAAAAATGAGATTAAAGAAATTCGAAAAAAGCAAGATGAAAAACTTGAAAAAATTGCGAAGCTTTCAAAAAAAGAAGCAGCTGAGAAAATTATGAAAATTGCCGAAAGAAATATGGCTCAAGATATGGTTAATCTAGTTGCAAAGCTCCAAAAAAATGCAACCGAAGACGCCGAAGAACGAGCTCAGGCTATTTTAGTTTCAGCAATGGAACGAATTTCAAGCGAAGTAACGGCTGAACGAACAGTTACCGCTTTAAAACTCCCTGATGATGAAATGAAAGGTCGAATTATCGGTAAAGAAGGTCGAAACATTCAGGCTCTTCAGCGCGAAACCAGTGTAGATATCTTGGTTGATGATACCCCTGGAATGGTTGTTCTTTCAAGTTTTGACCCTGTTCGCCGCCAAGTTGCACGACTTTCGCTCGAGCTTTTAATGAAAGACGGGCGAATCAATCCAGCAAGAATTGAAGAAGTTGTTGAAAAAGCTGAACGTGAAATAAACAAGGAGATTAATCGTGCTGGCGAAGATGCTGCTCGTGAAGTAGGACTTTCAGGCTTACCGCATGAAATGTTACGACTACTTGGCGAATTGAAGTTTCGAACAAGCTATGGCCAGAATGTTTTAAAACATTCAACAGAAATGGCTAATGTTGCAGGTTTAATTGCCGAAGAAATTGGCGCAAATGTTAAAATTGCAAAAACCGCTGCACTCTTTCACGACATTGGAAAGGCCGTAACCCATAAGATCGAAGGTAAACATGCCCAAATAGGTGCTGAACTTGCCGAAAAATATGGAATGGATCCCCGAGTTGTAAATGCAATTGCAGCACATCATGAGGATGTTGAAGCTACAACAGTTGAAGCAATTATTGTTAAAATTACTGATGCAATGAGTGCCTCTCGACCAGGAACTCGAAACGCTTCTGCCGAAAACTTTGTAGAGAGAATGCGCGAGCTTGAAAATGTTGCAACTAGTTTCAAGGGTATAAATAAGGCTTATGCGATTTCGGCTGGTAGAGAGATACGTGTAATAGTTTCACCCGAATCTGTCGACGATCTTTCAGCAATAAAAATGGCACGAGATATTGCAGACAAAATTGAGAGTACAATGCAGTATCCAGGCGTAATCAAAGTTAATATAATTCGTGAAACACGCGCAATCGAATATGCAAAATAATAATCTCAAAATATAAAATAGCCTTCATAAAGGCTATTTTATATTACATCTTACAATTTAATCCACTATTTTTAATTTTAGTTGTTGAGAAATCTTTGCAAATTGGCTCATCTCCTTCAGTTTGAGCAGAAAACAGAGGAACTGGGAAATTACTATCATGAAATCCAATTCGACTTTCAACCCTTCTAAATTGATTATTTGCTCTACCAGTTGAATCAACTTTTGGCTGAATACCTTTAAAATCTATAATATTACCGTTATTCATAAGCTCAATTTTGAATTCGGCATTATTCATTAAAGGCGTCAATCGAGCATATAAAACATCAGTTGAAGAAACGTTTCGCCCAATATTTATTACCATTTTGCAGGCATAGGTATTTGAGCCAGCCTCAAGATCATCTGAACATTTTGTAAAAGTATAGTCATTTGTTGACTGTGCAGAATTTTCGTCTCGACGAACAGTTGGTAGATTCGAACTATTCACAACTCGAGAATCTAAGCCTGAAGCAGGATAAAATAGCATTTCACTCGCACCATTTCCATCATCTGGATAAGGTGTATCCATACTTGTTGATGAATTTCGATTATGTCCAGGAACATAACCATATAATTGAGTTTTTAATATGGCTGGTCTATTTTGAGCCTGCCAATCTTTCAAAATATTAGGGCGAGCATTAGGATTATTTATTGAATCTAGCGATATTTTTGAGCCATTCGCAATATTATTTTTGGTGTGCCACTTAACACGAATCTGGTTAAAACTCGAAACACCTTTTAAGCCAATAACTGAGGGTGTCCCTTCATTACTTTGGCCCAAAAAGTCAGAAGTATCTGTTTTAATTTTAACACAAGTATAGGCCTGGTTCAAATCTCGATCGGTATTTCCTCCACTAGAACTTGTTGTGGTTTGCACTATAGTTTCACCACCATTAGTACCAATTCCAGCAGTTGCTAAAACATAACAGTCACCAGACAAAATTGCCTTTGTCATTTCACTGCAATCATACGTTTTACCTTCGAAAACTTTCTTACCAACATCTGCACCACCGCAGGCACCTTTATAAATTCGCAAAAATCTTTTAGCGTCTTCAACACCAGCCTGAGCACTATCATAGGCACTTTGTGAAAGATCTAGTTTACTAGCTTGCTCTTGGTCTCGGAGCATAATCCGCAAAAAGCTTGCAGACATAATCGAGACCAAAATACTAACCATAATAACAACAAAGATCGAAACACCACCTTTTTTAAACTCTCTATTAGCCATATTTAATACCTCACCGGAAGTTCTTTAGTATAAGTTGTAACAATTTTACCTGCACTACCAGATTGAGCCTGAGCCCACAAGTAGGTATCTGCTGATTGGTTAAAAATCTCAGCAGGACTGGTTAGCGTATCTTTTGCCGTTCCGTCAGAACCAGCGGTTCGCCACAATCGTAGCCCTTTTGAAACAGTTCCACCACGCACACGTAGCTGATTGTCGCAATTTTTTATATTAACATCATTGGCATTCTGAGTACCGTTAATCGCACAGGTATTTATTACCCCTCGAGAGATCAACCACGCATCAACTCTTTTTACTCCTTGGTCAATAGCAATATCTCCATCGGCAATAATTATAATCTGGCGAAAATCCGAATCGTTATTTACAGTCCTGTCGGCATTTACAATATCGCCAGAAATTCGAATATTTTTACCATAGATCACTCGAGTTTGCTTATCAGCCGAAATTGAACCAAATTGTTTGTTCGCATCGCCATAAACTTCAACTTTTGTATTCGCATCTTCGAAATTCTTTTTTGGAAATTTTGAAGAAATGTTTGAAATTAATGAATTAATACTTGATTTTCCTTGGCCAAAACTACTTTTTGAAGAATAATCTTCAATTGCCAACTTTCGCGTGCTTTGCGAAGATTCAGTTCGAAAATCTTTAATTT
>CALHCA010000105.1 GCA_937930585.1 uncultured bacterium | reverse complement strand
TTTTGAATGCTCAGCCAAGTTCATTATTCTTTTATTTTTTTCAACATCTTTTTTGTTTGCTGAGATCAAACCATCTTCTGCGAAAAATATTGCATTGCCAAATTCAGCCCAGAATCCTTCATCATTCAGATGATTAGCTAAAGCCGAAAAAGCTTCAATCATCAAAATACTATCACCAGAAAACCCCAGCCTTCTCTCAATATTATGTGATTTTCGATACAACTCCGCCATAATTTGAGCTGAAACACTCTTTAATTCTGGTTTTTTAGCTTCTATTTTCGAAACACCAAAATCAAATTTTCTTGCATAAGCACCGCTCAATCCGAGCAATTCCGAGAGCTTATAACTTCTCATAGTTGAATCTCCTGCATTGGCATTGAATGAAGCTTTGCATTTTTATATAAAATCCCTTTTTTTGCGCCCATATATTGAATTACCGATGTTGAATTTGCACTAGCGAATAAGATACTTTCTTTAATATTAGCGCCCTGAGCCCACTGACTAACAAAGCCCGAGCCGAATGCATCACCAGCGCCAGTTCTATCTAGTGACGGCACATCTTCATACATTCCGGCACGAATAATTTTGCCATCAGAAGACGCCCAAACACCATTCGCTCCATCTGTTAAAATTGCAACTTCCACAAAACTACAAGCATTTCGAACCAGCTCTTCAGCAGAGATTCCTTCAAAAATCAAACTTGCTTCCTCTTTATTTACAATTAGAATTTCAACATCTTGAAGCATAGTTCGAATTTTTTCTGGCTCTTGAAGTTCTTTTTTACCAGGATTCCATGCAATTTTTGCTCCTTTTTTCGTAGCTTCTTTAAAAATTTTTAAGAGAGCATCGAATCTACCGGCTAAGTTCGAAACATAAATCCAATCAAATTCGCCATACTTTAATTCAAAATTTTCAGCATAAATGTGTTCCGAGGCACCACGATAAGTTAGAATTGTTCGCTCGCCATTTGGTGCTAAAATAATAGTTGAATAATCTGTATTAAATCTTTTCGAAAATTCAACACGTGAAGTATCAATAGATTCTTCATCAAGCATTCTTAAAATTTGTTCGCCCGAAGAATCCTCTCCAACTACACCCATAAAACTTGAAATCAAACCCTGTCTCGCAAAAGTTATTGCGGCATTAGTAGCGCCACCACCGCTCGAAATCTCAATATTTTGAATATCAATCTTCGAACCAAGTTGAAATTCAACTACATCTTGATTTTCTGCCATTGAAATCAAGCGAAATTCAGGCGAATTACTTAAAAAAACATCCTGAGTGGCTGCCCCAATTGAAAGAATTTTTGGCAAATTCACTTTTAAATTGCCCCTTTTCGATTAATCTCAGTTTCTATCTGCTTATAGCTTTGTTCAGGATTTTGTGAATTCATAATTGCCGAACCAACATTTATGACATCAATACCAGATTGTGCCAAATTGAAAATATTCGAAAGATTAGCTCCACCATCCCAACCAATCTCAACATTATTATTGATTTGTTTGATTAAGCGGATTTTTTCAAGTTGCATCATACTTGCACGACCACCCATTTCACCCAGATTTCCACTAAAAATCAAAATATGTTCAGCCGCTTTGATTGCGGGTGCGACAGTTTCCGGAACAGTTGAACGGAGTAAAGCTAAACCAGGTTTGATCATTGTCTCATTTTTAAGCCTTTCGAAAATTGGTACTAGGTCTTCCTCAACTTCAGCTTGAAAAATAACCATATTTGGGTTAAGCTGAATAATTGTATCGATATGTTCGCTTGGGCGAGCAACCATCATATGAATATCCACTTTCCATTCTTGAGGCCACCAGATTTGCGTTTCAGGCAGTGTTAAATTAGGAGCAAAATTACCATCCGTCACATCAATATGAACTCTTTCTGCAAAAGGAAAAATTGCCTCAACTTGAGCTTTAT
>CALHCA010000104.1 GCA_937930585.1 uncultured bacterium | reverse complement strand
AAAAAGGACTTGGTCGTGGATTCTCTTCTTTGATTCCAACCGAGATGATCATTGATGAAAAAATCGATTCAGAGTTAGGTTTAGAATATGACAAAAGCCAACTAAAAGAGCTAAAAATTAGTGATATTTCGCCTGATCCAGAGCAACCTCGCCGGCACTTCGATAAGGAAAAACTTGAAGAACTCGCAAGCTCAATTAAAATTCATGGTGTTTTACAGCCAATTGTAGTTATTCGAAAAAACTCTAAGTTTTTAATTGTCGCTGGTGAGAGGCGTTATCGCGCCTCAAAGCTCGCAGGGCTAGAAAGGGTTCCTGCAGTTATTCGCGAGCTTTCTGATCAAAACCGCCTCGAATTAAGTTTGATCGAAAATATTCAGCGCGATAATTTGAATGTTCTTGAAATGGCTGAAGCTTATTCGAAACTTCGTGAACAATTTAATTTAAAGGCAAAGGAGATTGGCGAGCGTGTTGGCGGAAGGAGCGAAAGTGC
The DNA here is from genome assembly GCA_937930585.1 of uncultured bacterium. Taxonomy (GTDB): domain Bacteria; phylum Patescibacteriota; class Saccharimonadia; order Saccharimonadales; family Saccharimonadaceae; genus Nanogingivalis. The sequence goes on along the minus strand of CALHCA010000104.1, from coordinate 2,860 downwards.
AGTTTTGAATACTTTGCGTTTATTAAAACTTCCACAAATTGTTAAAGATTATATTGTTTCTGGTGAACTGAAAGAAGGTCAAGCGCGCCCACTTTTAAAGATTGATGAAAAAACTATTAAGAAAATTCTACCAAAAATTATTGAAGAAAATTGGAGTTCGCGTAAAATTGAACAATTCTTGGTGAATTATAAAAAACAGATTGAAGAGTCTAAAAAAGTTGAACCTAAAAAATTGAACAATCCTTTCGAAAAAACGGTTAAGCATATTTCTAAAAAGTTAAGTGCAGATGTTGATATCAAAACCTCCGCAAGAGGTTCAGGAAAAATAGTTATTAAATTTAAAAGCGAAGAAGAGCTAAAACGGCTTGAGGAGATTCTTTCGAAATAAAATAACCCCATTGAAAGGGTTATTTTTTATGTTTTAATAGTTTTGCGAATATTCAAAATTGCGAATTTTATTAAAAGGAAAGATTCGAAAGGCAACGGGGCCAACAATTTTATACAGCGGAATGGTACCAAGACCACTTCGGGAGTCATACGAATTATTTCCCTCGCGGTTATCACCTGAAACAAATATTTCATTTTCTGGAACAGTCCATTCTCCATCATGACTTGTATATTTTTTTGGTTCATTATTAAAATTATCATCTGGGCTAAAACCGTTAGGATGTTTATCGTTGTAAACTGTCAATTTTCCTTTTTCAACCTTAACTTTTTCCCCAGCAAAGGCGATCACGCGTTTAATAATATATTGATCTTTCATTCCGTCAATAAACTGTGGGTTTTCGAAAACAATAATCTCACCACGTTTTGGTATAAATTTTGTGTTCGTAAAATTTGCCCAAGTTAAGGGTAAGCGATTTATAATGGCTTTATCGCCGTCTTTAAAAGTTGGTTCCATACTCGAGCCGACAATTGTGAAGCTTTGAAAAATAAAAGTATTAATAAAGATTGTTCCTAAAGTTACACAAAAAAAGAAAACAAAAATCCCGAAAGTGTCGGCTATTCGAGGATGCCGTTGCCAAAAATTACTCTTCATTTTTATATTTTAGCATGATTTTTAAAGATTTTCAATTATGGTTATTTTTAAAATTGTGTGATATAATAGAGGAAGTATGGATTTTATTAGAATTTCGAAAAAACATTCTTTTTTGGGGAATATTGCTCATATTTTTTTAAATATTATCTTAGCGGTTATTGTGTGGCTCTCCATTTACATCACTAAAACTCCTTGGATTGCAATTCTTTTAGTTTTTGTAAGTAAATGGCGAACTTTTGCTGTTCGGCCAAGATTTTGGCTCGCGAATGTAAAATCAAACCTTGTGGATTTAATATTTTCATTGAGCATAGTTGTTCTAATGTTCTCAACAGGCGGAGAATATATCTTTTCGCAAGGTTTCTTATTGGCTTTATATATATTTTGGCTAACAATTATTAAGCCAAGTTCAAAAGAATTATTTATACAAGTTCAAGCCCTTTTTGCTGTATTTTTTGGGTTCTCGGCTTTATATTCAATTACTTATGGTTGGAATGAGGCTTTAATTTTCATCTTGGCATTTTTGCTCGGATATTCAACAATTCGGCACATTATTTCATCTTATGCAGATTTAAATATTGAGATTTTCAGTCTTTTTTGGGGCCTAATTGTTGCTGAATTTGCTTGGATTTTTAACTTTTTGGTGATTGGTTATCGCATTAACTTTGCGCCATATTTTAATTTTGTAATTCCTCAGGCTGCAATTATTTTAACAGTTTTAAGTTTTATTGGGTTTAATGTGATTGTTTTAGATAAAGATAAAGAAAGGGGACGAAAAGAATTTCTACCAGAGGTGATTTTTGCAACAATTCTCATCTTGACTTTATTGCTATTCTTTTCTTCAATCCCAGTCGCGAAAGGTTAAGATATGAATTTTCGAAAATATTTTAAAAAGCCAAAAAGTCAATTTTTAATAGCCATAATTATGGTGGCGGTTGTCTTTTGTATAATTATTTTAGCTCAAATCATATCAAAAAGTAATTTTAATAAGAATAAAACTGGGTCTGCAAACTTCAACTTTTCGGCAAGCGATAAAGCTTCAAATTTTGCGAATCAAATGGATTCTAATTCAATTGAATCGGTTGCGAATAGGGTTTCGCAAAGCGTTGTTTCTATCGTTAGCAAAAATCAAAAAAGTTCAAGATTCTTTTATTCAACAGAAGATTCTGCAAGCGCAGGAACGGGAATTATTATTAGTGAAAATGGCTATATTTTAACAAACAAGCACGTTATTGAAAAATCTTCTGAAATTTTAGTTATTACTAATAGCGGCGATTCTTATGAAAGCGTTAGAGTAGTTATGGTTGACCCAATGAGCGATATTGCAATTTTAAAGATTTCGAACGCAAAAGGATTGAAAGCCGCCGAACTTGGAGAAGAAAATAAATATCGGACAGCAGGTGATTGCGATTGGAAATGCTTTAGGCGAATATGACGGTACTGTCACGAGTGGTATTATTTCTGGAATTGGCCGTACAGTTGAAGCTTCTAGTGAAGACGGTTCTTCGAGAGAAGTTTTGACTGATATGATTCAAACAGATGCAGCAATTAATAGTGGAAATTCTGGAGGTCCTTTAGTAAATGCGCAAGGGCAGGTAATTGGAATTAATACTGCGGTCGCCTCTAAAGCTCAAAGCATTGGTTTTGCAATACCGATTTCTTCAGTAAAGGGTATCTTAAAGTCTATTAGTGAAGGTAAGGAGCCAAAACGAGCTTATCTTGGAGCGAGTTATATATCAATTAATCCACAAATTAGAAAAAAATACAATCTTGATATTTCGAAAGGTGCTTTAGTTAAGTCAAGAAAAGGTAACGCTATTGTCT
>CALHCA010000103.1 GCA_937930585.1 uncultured bacterium | reverse complement strand
TTTATCTATTAAGTCTGGTCCTTCAACGAGCATTAGAAACGCCATCGTAAGAATCATAAACAGTGAAATCAGCCAACCAACAATTGAAGCGATACTTCCAAAGAAGAAATCACCAAGCTTCGAAACTGAAGAGTTGATTGATCGTGTAATTGAATCGACTGCTTGCGAAATCATTCCTTCAAGATGGTTTTCAACGATAAATCTGCGGATTCCAGATTCTTCGCCGGTATAATTTTTTACAATTTGAGGTAATTCTTTCGAAAAATGTTTAACTTGATCAGCAATAATTGGTGTAAGAAGCGAAATTAATGCACCTAAAATTAGAACAATGGTAAGATATGCAACTGCAGTTGCTGCTACTCGGTTTTTATTTGAGCCGGGTAAAATTTTTGTAATTCTTGCTACTGGATCATTTAAGGCAAGAGCCAAAAAGGCCGCAATTATTATCATAATCAGAACATCTTTTGCAATCCAAATTAATCCTGCAAAAATAATAAAACCAAAAATCACCAGCCAAAAGCGAATTAGTGTTTTTGTATCGATTTCAATTTTAACTTTCATAAAAATAATTATATCATATTTTTTAAGTTTTCGAAAGTTGGTTTTTATGTTATACTATAATCTATGAGAAGTGAATTTTGGAGTAAAATTATTGAATCAACTGGCGAAGAAAACGGTAAAAAACTGCCGTTTTTCTCGCTAGCGCCAATGGAAGCTGTAACTGATGTAATTTTTCGACACGTAGTTTCGAAAGCAGCACGACCTGATATTTTTTATACCGAATTCACAAATTCTTCAAGTTTCGCCAGCCCAAAAGGAATCCATAGCACACGCGGGCGACTAACTTTCACACCAGATGAGCAGCCGATTATTGCTCAAATTTGGGGTTCTCGGCCAGATGACATTAAATTTATGTGTGAAAAACTACCAGAACTTGGCTATCAAGCGATCGATATTAATATGGGCTGCCCAGATAAAGCCGTAATTAAAAGTGGCGGCGGAAGTGATTTGATTCGAAACCCAGATCTAGCCGCCGAAATCATCAAAAACGCAAAAGTTAGCGGTTTGCCAATTTCGGTTAAAACTCGCCTTGGCTTTTCTAAAGTAGAAGAATGGCACGATTGGCTTAAATTTTTGCTAGAACAAGATATTCCAGTTCTAACAATTCACTTGCGAACCAAGAAAGAAATGAGTAAAGTTCCAGCACATTTTGAATTGATTCCTAAAATATTAGCGCTACGCGATGAAATTGCACCAGAAACCCTAATTCAGATTAATGGCGACATTAAAAACCGCGAACAAGGTTTGGAGCTTTGGCGAAAATATCCAAAAATTGATGGAATTATGATTGGCCGTGGTG
>CALHCA010000102.1 GCA_937930585.1 uncultured bacterium | reverse complement strand
ACCAATTTCAATAGAAATTAACCTTTCAAAACGATTTTGTATTGGTTGGCATAGTTTGGAAACGGGTGAGGATTTTGTCTGCCCAGAAAATCATGAACTTGACAAAAAATATGAACAATGTCAAAATTGTCAAAAGAGAACCGGCTTCAATCCAGCATTTTACAATGTAAAAGATGGAGAAATTTCAAAACAACAGATTGAGCGAAATTTGCAGCCGCATTTTATTTATTTAGCATATTTTTCAGATGAAACTATTAAAGTTGGAATTAGTTTTGCAGGACGAGGAATTGTAAGATTACTTGAACAGGGAGCAAGAGCTGCGTTAATTTTAGATGAATTTTCGAGTGCAAATATTGCTCGAAATTATGAAGAGAAAATATCCAAGATGCCAGATTTTTGTGAAAATGTCAAGGTAAATGCAAAATTAAAATTACTTGAACAAGATTTTGTTTTTTCGAAAGCAACAAAAGCGCTTCTTAATGCTCGCGAAAAAATAGAAACTGCTCAAAAAGTAGATTTCGAAAAGCAAGATCCAATAGATTTGAATAAATTTTATGCCAAAAACGGAGAAATTCCGAGCGGAGAAATGCTTGAAGTACAAAATTGTCCACAAAATCAAAACGGTGAAACTTTGATTTTTTCAGGTATTTTAAAAGCTCAAGTTGGCTATATTCTACTTGCTGAACAACAGGGTGAAATTATCTCAATACCACTTAAAAAATTTACGGGTCTAAAAATTCGAATTTCACCAAAAATTATTGAACTTAATTTACCAGAACGACAAGTTAGTTTGTTTGATTTTTAAATAAGAAACTGATAAAATAGGACTAATGAGTAAAGCACTATATCGCAAATATCGGAGTAAGAAATTAAGTGAAGTTGTGGGTCAAAAACATATCACAACAGTGCTTGAAAATGCCTTAAAACAGGGGAAGATTGCTCACGCTTACCTTTTTACTGGCCCACGCGGTGTTGGTAAAACTTCTATTGCACGAATTTTAGCCCACGAAATTAATAATCTGCCGTATTCTGAAGAAGATAATCACCCAGATATTATTGAAATCGATGCCGCTAGCAACAACGGAGTAGACGACATCCGCCAGCTTCGAGACAATGTGCAAGTTGCGCCGTTTTCCGCCAAATATCGTGTTTACATTATAGATGAAGTTCATATGCTTTCGAAAGCTGCTTTTAATGCACTTCTTAAAACACTTGAAGAGCCGCCAGAGCATGCCGTTTTTATTCTTGCCACAACTGATGCCCACAAATTGCCAGCAACAATTATCAGCCGAACTCAGCGGTTTGTTTTTCGATTTATTTCAAAAGAAGACGTTTGCGCTCATTTAGAATTTATTGCCAAAAATGAAAAAATTAATATTTCCAGAGAAGCGATTGAAATTATTGCCGAACGTGGTGAAGGGAGTTTTCGTGATAGTATTTCACTACTTGATCAAATTTCAAGCATTGCAGAAAAAAATAAAGAAATTACAGCAAATCTACTTGAAGAAGCTCTTGGATTAGCACCAAAAGCACAAATTAATGCTTTAATTTCAGCTTTCGAAAATCAGGATTCGAATGAAATTTTAAGAATTGTGCGAGATATTCGCAGTTCTGGCGTGGATTTGAAGAATTTTGCCAGCCAGCTTTTAAATTTTATCACTGAAAAGATTGGTGAAAAACCATATCTTTCGCAATTTTTAGTGCCGCTAACACGAGCAGAAAAGTCAAATTTTATTGAAATGGAATTACTTTCGATTTTTATTCAGCCGAGTTTTACACCGCAGTTTTCAATAAATCAAAATATTTCTCCACAAGTTCAGCAAAAAACAATT
>CALHCA010000101.1 GCA_937930585.1 uncultured bacterium | reverse complement strand
TCTTGGGGTCCTCGCCTTGAATATATCTTGCGTTTCACACTTCTTGCACTTCTTGATCGGCCAGAAACAACAATGCTCGATATTTCAAGAATGCTAACAGACGGGGATTTTCGAAAAGAAACTTTAACTTACTGTAAAGATGACTCCGTATTGCAATTTTGGAAAAAAGAATTTGGTCAATGGGGTGAAAAACAAGTAAATGAAGCAATCGCACCGATCTTGAATAAAGTTGGGGCTTTTACGGCAAACCCAATTATTCGAAACATCATTGGCCAACCAAAATCAACGTTTAACATTCGCCAAATTATGGATGAGGGAAAGATCTTGGTTGTTAACCTTTCGAAGGGTTTGATCGGCGAAGATAACGCTTCAGTCCTTGGTTCCTTTTTGGTAACTAAAATTCAGCTTGCCGCCCAATCACGCGCAGATATTGAACGGCTGGAAGACCGCCGACCCTTTCACCTTTACGTTGACGAGTTTCAAAACTTTGCTACCGATTCTTTTGCGGTAATTCTTTCAGAGATTCGAAAATATGGCCTAACTCTAACCGTTGCTAATCAATATGTTTCGCAAATGACCGATAGCGTTAAAAATGCAGTTTTTGGAAACGTTGGATCAATTATTTCGTTCCGTGTTTCGGTTGAAGACGCACCCATTTTAGCTGAACAATTTAAACCGCAATTCGATGCTTCAGATTTAATGAGTTTAAACAACCGCCATTTTGTAATGACAATGATTATTAACGGCGAAAAATCAACGCCATTTAGTGCAACAACTTTAACTTTACCAAAACCTTTTAATGATTTAAGTGCAAAGATTATCGAAAATACTCGCCGAAACTATAGCACACCACGCACGATCATCGAGCAAAGAATTCGTGATATTTTAGTTCCGCCAAAAGAATTAATGACAAAAGCTTGGGCAGAAAGAAACGGGGTAGAATTTTCGAAAAAGGTTGAAGAAAATGTTTTTGCGCCAGTTCAAAATCAGGGTATTCAAAATCATCAAAAGCAAAAGCCAATAATTAAAAAACAAGATTTCACGCCAGTTCAACCAATGTTTGAAGCAAAAAAAATTGATTTTTCCAAAGCTCCAATTGATCCAAAAAAGATTAGTCCAAATTCTGCTGAACAAAAAGAGCCAAGTTTAGGACTTAAGGATCTTTCGAAAGCTTTTGCTGAAAAAGGAATTGAAATTCCTCAAGTAAAAAAACGCCGCAAACCGCGTTCGCGAAGTTTAAAACTGCAAACTCGAGAAGCTCAAAATACAAATAATCTTAAAATTGAGCATTAGAATTTGACAGCGAAAATTATAAGTAGTAGAATGAATAATTATAAGGAAGGAATTCAATGAACAAAAGTAATTTAATAGAAGTTAAAGACCTCGTTAAAGTTTATCGCGACGGTAATACATATTTTAAAGCATTAAATGGCGTTTCTTTTAGTATTCAAAAAGGTGAAAGTGTTGCAATTATAGGTAAATCTGGTAGCGGAAAATCAACACTTATGCACCTCTTGGCGGCGCTCGATAAACCAAATGAGGGTGAAATCTTAATCAACGGCAAAAATATTGCTAAAATGAAAAAACGTGAATTGAATAAACTTCGAAACCAAACTTTTGGGTTTGTTTTTCAACAGTTTTTTATGAACCCTAAAGATACAGTTTTACAAAATGTAATTCTTCCGCTCAAAATTGGTGGCGTTTCTTCACGAAAACGTAAAGATATTGCCTTGAAAGCTTTGGAAGCTGTTGAGTTAACTGATAAAGCTAAAAATAAAGCTTCGAATCTTTCTGGTGGACAAAAACAACGTGTTTGTGTGGCTCGCGCAATT
>CALHCA010000100.1 GCA_937930585.1 uncultured bacterium | reverse complement strand
AAACTGGTCGATCAATGTAACTTGAATTGGAATGAACGGGAAAATTAAGAGAAGATTTTTATCAAATAGTAGAGCGCTTAAAATACAAATAATCGCCAAAATGAACGAATAGATTGTTTTAATTAAGAAAATTGGTGCAATTCTAGCAATATTATTTACAACTCGGCGCCCTTCAAAAAGAATTTCTGGTAAATCATTAAAATCAGAATTGAGCAAGACGAGGTTTGCGATTTGTCTTGTTGCAGGATCGCCTTCAGCCATCACAATTGAACAATCCGCCTCGCGCAGGGCTAAAATATCATTTACGCCATCACCAGTCATTGCAGTTGTGCGGCCAGCTTTTTTAAGAGTTTCGATAATTAGCTTTTTTTGGTGCGGTGAAACTCGACCGAAAATTGCAGTTTTTGCAGCGATTTTTTTAAGCTCGGAATCTTTTACTTTTGAGCAATCAACATAACTTTCGAAATTATCAAAACCAGCTTTTTTTGCAATATTCGAAACTGTTATAGGATTATCACCAGAGATAATTTTGAGATCAATTTTTTGTGAGCGTAAGTATTCAAGTGTCTCGCGTGCTCCTTCGCGAATTGGATCGGTGATTTCTATTAAAGCAAGCTTTGATATTTTTTCAGGTATTTTGATATTTTTATTATCGATTTTTTCTTTCGAAAAAGCCAAAGCTAAAACACGTGATCCACGAGAAAGCGCTTCATTTGCTTGTTTTAGGGTTTCGCCAAAAATCATTTCAGGTGCGCCCAAGAAAAGTGTTCCAACTCCTTCAACTTCCATTGAACCCCATTTTCGATCACTTGAAAAAGGAATTATATTTGTTGCTTCTAAGTTAGTTTTATTCTTTGAAAAATATTTGCGAATTGCCTGTGCAGTTGGATTGTTGTCTTCGCTAAAATTCATATAAGTTGCAAGAAAATCATTAATCTCGGCCTCAGAAAACTTTTTTGAAAGATTATGGATTGCTTCAACTTTCATTTTTCCTTCAGTGATTGTGCCGGTTTTATCAAGACAGAGAGTATCGACACGGGCGAGTGTTTCAACGGAATACATTTCTTGAACAAGAACTTTTCGAAGGCCAAGTTTAATAACCGCCGTTAAAAGAGAGGTGATTGTGAGAAGCGCAATTCCTTTTGGCAACATTCCAAGAAGTGGAGTTGATGTGTAAATTATAGCTGTTTTAGCAGGAAGAGCTTTGATTAAGAGTGCTTCGAAAAATAAAGCTAAACCAAATGGGACAATAATTTTACTAGTAAATCCTGCAATTTTATCGAGGGAGCTGAGAATTCTTGAATTAATTGGCTTGTGTGTTTTGGCTTCAACCATCAATTTTGAGACGTAATTATCAACGCCGACATGTACAACTTCCGCTAGAGCATAGCCACTCGCTAAAAAACTACCTGAAAGCAAAACTGCTCCTTTTTCTTTTAGAACAAGGTCGCTCTCACCGGTGAGCATGGCTTCATTAGCCTCAGAAACTCCTTTTAAAACAACCGCATCAGATGGAACTTGCTCGCCAGCAGAAAGTTTAAGAATATCGTTTATTACAATTTCTTCTGGCATAATTTTTTGCTCGCGAGAAGAGCGGATTACGGTGGTTTTTTCTTTACTCAAAAGATTGAGTTTATCAATCATTTTTTTAGCGCGAATTTCTGTGGCAATTCCAGAGATTGCATTGAATATAATTACAACGAAGAAAATCAAATTACTCCAAGCGCCAACTAATGCTAAAAGTACTGCAATTGCAAAATTTAAAAAGTTAAAAAGTGTAAAAATATTTCTCTTAACGATTTCCCAAAAACTGTTGTTGTTATCAATTTTAAAATCATTCACCAAGCCTTGCGAGATTCTTTTTCGCACTTCAGCAGCGGTTAGTCCATTTAGTTTTTTACTGTTATCCATATATGTTCTATTATAACATATTTTATTTTTTTATAAAAAGTGTTAATATATACTATATGAATAAAGTTGCAGAAATAATTAACCAATTAATTGAAGAAAAATTTAATATTAAGACTGAGGTTTCTTTAACGCGGCCACGGCCAGAGTTTGGTGATTTTGCAACAAATATTGCAATGCAGCTTGCAGGAAAACTTTCGAAAAATCCACGCGAAATTGCTGAAGAGCTAGCAGGTGAACTTTCGAAAAACGAAATTTTTGAAAATGTTGAAATTGCTGGGCCAGGTTTTTTGAATTTGCGAGTTTCGGCAAAAAAACTCGAAAAAATATTGAGTCAGGAATTTAGCGATAGATTTGGTTCAAATAATGAAGGTGAAGGAAAACTTGCTCTAATTGATGGGCCAAGTCCAAATATGGCGAAGCCTTACAGTGTTGGGCATTTGCGACCTGGAAACCAAGGTTGGGCGGCAAAAAAATTACTAGAGTTTTCTGGATGGAAAGTTATTACGGATAATCATTTAGGTGATTATGGTACACCTTTTGGAATTTGGGTTGTTGGATTCGAAATGTTTTCAAATGAAGAAAGGCTAGCTAAGCGTGGAGTTTATGAGCTTGGTGATGTCTATATTAAAACTAAAGCCGCAATGAAAGAGCAAGGTGAAGGTGGTGAAATTGAGAAAAAGGCTGAAGAGTGGCTTTTGAAGCTTGAAAATGGTGATAAAGAGGCTTTAAAGTATTCTAATAAATTTAAAGAAATTAGCCTTAAGCATATTCATGATGTGATGGCGCGATTAAAAATTTCAACAGATTATGAGTATGGTGAAGCATTTTTTGCGCCAAAAGGTAAAGCAGCGGTTCAAAAATTAATTGAAAGCGGTGTTGCGGTTCAAAATGAAGATGGCTCGGTAATTGTTCCTCTAGAAGAATATGGTTTTGATGTGCCACTTTTGGTACAGAAGAGTAATGGCGCGGCGCTTTATGCTACAAACGACCTTGCAACAATTTTATTCCGTGAAGAAGAATTCGCTCCCGACAAAGTTATTTATTCGGTTGGCGCAGAGCAACAGTTCTATTTTTCGCAAATTTTTGCAATGGCGAAAAAACTTGGTATTAAAACTGATCTATATCATCTTTGGTTTGGTGTGATTGATCAGCTTAATGAAGACGGGACTCGTGAGAAAATGTCTTCAAGAAAAGGTGTCGTTCTGATGGAAGAACTACTTGATAAGGCTGAAGAGCGTGCTCGTGAAATTGTTGCTGGCCGAGATGTTAGTGAAGAAGATGTGAAAAAAATTGCACTTGGTGCGATTAAATTCTCAGACTTTACGGCAGATAGGCGAACTAATATTCTTTTTGACTGGGAAAATATTTTTGCATTAACTGGATTTTCTGGTCCATATGTTCAGTATTCAGCGGTTCGTGTAAATAATATTTTAAGGAAAGAGCAAAATTTTGAGCTTGTTGATTTCGAAGAATATGACTTTGAGGCTGAAAAAAATATTATTTTACAACTTTTGGCCTTTCCTGAAACAGTTAAAATGGCGGTTCGAGATTTGGAACCACATAAAATTTCGAAATATCTTTATGATTTAGCGCGCGAAATGAACCGATATTACGAAAAAACACGAGTTTCTGATGCGCCAGAAATTGAAAAATCTGCACGATTAACTCTTCTTAAAAAAGTTTCGAAAACTTTCGAGAATGGCTTAGATTTGCTAGGAATCGAAATTCCAGAAAAAATGTAAATTAGAATAATAAAACTCGAGCAAATAAATCTCGAGTTTTTTAAAAGTTAATTTCTTTAAGAATTTTATCAATTTTAAGGTGAGTTCGAAGATTTGAGCTTTTATTTACGATGAAATAATCAGCGATTGCAATTGGACCACCTTTTTCAAGAACTTCAATTTCGTTAAAGTCACGGTCGTTAATTTCGGCTAAAGTCATTGCTCGCTCGGGGCGAGAGGAAATTCGCTTGTGACGAAGATTTTTTGGCGGAACTAATGCTATAACTTTTAGTTCAGTTGGAAAGTGTTTTTTGAGAATTTTATATTCAGTCCAAGTGTAAAGACCATCAGCAATAATACGTTTTTGGCCAGATTTAATGAGATTTTGAATTTGCTCAACAATTTTATTTACAATTATATCTTTACCAAAATCTTCACGTAGTTTTGTGCGCATCATTTTTTCATTCGCTGGTGTAATTTCGAGATTTTCGTCTTTTAGCGCTTTCATTACAACTCCACCAAAATAAACGCTCGGATAACCTTTTTGTTTTAGATAATCTGTAGCGGTGCTTTTGCCACTTCCGGCCAGTCCTACTAGTGCAATAATTTTTACAGAATCACTCTTTTTTTGGTTTTTAAGTTTTAGAATTTGTTTATTCATACAATTAGATTATATCATAAAAATACAAAATAATAAATTTAAGCGTTTTTTAAGAATGATTCGTTATAATAATAATGTAGCGTTGCTACAAAAGGAGGAATTATGAAAAATACCACTAAAATTTATTTGAGTAAACAAGGATTTAAAGAATTAAAGAAAAAAATTGCGAAGCTTGAGCATGAACAAAAAATGCTCGAGATGGAGCTTCGTGATGGCGATGTTAAAGAGGATTTACTAAGGCAAAATGATATTTTTACACGAATTGACGCAATTCGAAGTGAAATTAATGAAAAGAATTTTCAAATTCATAATTCAAAAATTCTACCTAAGAGCAGGAAAATTAGTTCTAAGGTTTCTATCGGTTCATTTGTGGAACTTTTCGATCGTGCGACTGGGCGAATTATGAAATTTCGAATCGTTGAAAGTTTGGAAGCGAATCCGCTTGTTGGTAAGATTTCTGCCGAGAGTCCTCTGGGTAAAAGTGTGCTTGGCCGAACAGTGAACGAAATTATTAGTTGGACGGCGAATTCTCAAAGTATGAATATGACCCTTGTGGCGATTCGCTAAATTCAAACTTAAAAAGGCGTTAAATGCGCCTTTTATTTTTGTTGAAACATGCTATAATTTAGTATGGTTATGTTTTAGAAAAATGTTTTAGCTTTTTTAGTGGCAATGCTTGCGGTAGTATTTACGGTTAGTTATACTATCGTTCGCGCATTTTTATTAGGTATTTTATGTTTTAAAAGGAGGGAATAAATGGAAATTGGACTAATAATCATTATTGTAATTTTAACATCGGTTTTAATTTTTCAGTCTTTTCGAATTTCAAAAATTGTAGCTTCGAAAAATGAAGACCAAAGTGTAAATTTGCTAAAAATGGATGTAATTGAGCTAAATAAAAGCTTAAACAGAATGCGTGAGAATATTGATACTAACCTGACCAATTTTAATGAGAAAGTTTCAGAAAAGCTTGAGAGGAATAATTTTCAAATTCAAAATTCAATGGCTAAACAGATTTCTGAGAGTTCGAAAATTGTTGAAGAAGTTTCGAAAAGGCTTACAAAGCTTGATGAAACAAATAACCGTGTTGTAAATGTTGCAGACGAATTAAAAACACTTCAAAATGCCTTGCAAAATCCAAAGCAGCGTGGCGTTCTAGGAGAGTTTTATCTTGAGCAAGTTCTTGAAAACGTTTTGCCACCGAATGCTTTTGAAATTCAATATAAATTTAAAAATGGTGAAATTGTTGATGCAGCTATTTTTCTTGATAAAAATAAGATTTTACCAGTAGACTCGAAATTTAGTCTTGAAAACTATAATCGAATGGTTGAGTCTGAAGGCGAAGAGCGAAAGATTCTGGCAAAAAGAGTTCGTGACGATTTAAAAATGCGGATTGATGAAACTTCGAAATATATTCGCCCGAATGAAAATACTATGGATTTTGCTTTTATGTTTATTCCTAGTGAGAGTTTGTATTATGATGCTTTAACTGGAGTTGTTGGTTCACAGGGTTCAGAGCGAGATTTGATCGAATATGCGTTTCGTGATAAGCGTGTCATTGTGGTTAGCCCAACTAGTTTTATGGCATATCTTCAAACTGTTTTGCAAGGTTTGAAATCGTTAAAAATTGAAGAACAGAGTAGGGAGATTCAAAAGCGAGTTGGCCAACTGGGCGTGCATATTTCGAAATACGAAGATTTAATGCAGCGTCTTGGGAAATCATTGGGCACTACTGTTAATCATTTTAATAATGCTCATAAAGAGCTTGGTAAAATTGATAAAGATGTAGTGAAAATTTCGGGTGAAGATAACAAAGTTGGAGTTGATCCACAAATACTTGATAAGCCTCGTGAATAAAATTAATTTAAAAGAGCAACTTTCGAAAGCTGCTCTTTTTATTGTTGGTAATTATTTTTCTTCTTCGGTTGATTTTTGAATTAGATGGCTTAACACGAAACCAAGGATTCCGCCAATTAATGCCGCACCGATATAGGTTGCAATTGCATAAGGGATATTTTGGTTTTTTACAGTGAATGCTTGAAGTGAGAATGCTACTGCTGGGTTAACTATTGCTGAAGACCCGATTAATGTTGCGAGAGATCCTGCAATTAAAACTGCCAAGTATAGGCCACCACCAACACCAAGTGCTTTTGCCATATTTCCATTCTTCTTATCTGAAGTTGTAGTTGCAACAGAGAATGCAAAAATAAATGAGCCAATAAATTCAGCAGCAAGTGCTAGCATTTCCTTATCTTTTGGAATAGGGTTTGCAGTAAATAAAGTCGGTTTTTGACCATATGTTTGTAGAGTATCTTGTGTGCTGACAAAGGCATTCAAAAGCATAAAAGCGATCATTGCACCCAAAACTTGAGCCACGATATAAAAGATAGCCTTAACTGTGTTAATTCGGCGAGTTGTCCAAGCACCGACTGTAATTAATGGGTTGACATGAGCACCACTAATTCCTCCAGCAATTAAAACAATTGACATAAGAATAAACATTACACCGATTGGTTGACCTTGACTAATAATAATGCCAGCCGCAAGTAGAAATGTTCCGATAAATTCAAGCGCTACTGCTGAAATAAAACTTGGTTTTGAAATTTCCTCAAGAAAGATAGTATCAGTTTTCTTATCATTCTTAAAGATAGCTTTAACCGTTTTTTCAACTTTCAAAACTTCTTCATTTACTTTTTTGTGAGCAGTCTTTGAAGATTTCTTTAAATTGGCTTTTTTTGTTGCCATCTTCCCTCCTTATTTTAGCTTATGTTTATATTTTATCATAAACTTTTCGAAAATGTCAAAATCTGATACAATATAGATATGGCTTTATATGTAAAACAAGATGATAATCGAACTGAATTGCAAGAAAAGATTGCAGCAGAGCTTCGTGAAAAACAGATTAAAAACTCGCTCAAAGAGGGAGATGAAACTCCAAATAGCAAAGGCAAAATTGTTAAGCCTGAAGATAGCGCGTATCTTGAAGGAACAAAAGAAACCACAGGACTAGCTTTTATATGGCTTTTAGTTTTTGTGGCAATTTTAGTGGCGCTTGGGCTTTATATCTGGGTGGCATCACAGCGAAGTTAATTTTTTTAAAATCGACAAAAGAATACCATTATGGTATAATTAAAGATAATTATGGAACAAATTCAACAGATTAGAAATGAACTTTTGGCGGAACTTCAGGCACTCGAAAACCCGAGCGATATTTTGAAATCGCCAAAAATTAAAGAACTTTATAAAATTATTCCAACTCTGCCAAATGAGCAAAAAGGTGAATTTGGCGCAAAAGTGAATGATTTGAAAAATGAAATTCAGGCTGAAGTTTCAAAAAAACTTGAAGAAAAAGAGAACGCAGAAGTTGAAGAAATTGATATTTCGGCACCTTTTGCAGAAAGTTCGCGTGATAAAATTTCTCTAAAACCGCAACTTTTGAGTGCGGAAGATGGTTCGAAGCATCCACTCCAAAAAGAGCTTGAAAAAGTGGTGGATATTTATACACGAATGGGCTTTGAGGCGGTAGAATCTAGACAGATCGATAACGACTGGAATATGTTTGGCGCGTTAAATTTCCCTGAAAATCACCCAGCACGAGATGGCTACGATACTTTTCGAACTGAAGAAAACTTTATTCCGCCAGCGCACACCTCAACAATGCAAAATCGTGTTTTGAAACATGGCAAAAAACAACTTGAAGAGGAGGGTCAAATTGCGCATGTTTCTTATGGGCGAGTTTTTCGGAATGAAGACTTAGATGCTACTCATGAACATACTTTTTACCAATGTGAGGGCGTTTTTGTGAGTGAAGCAGCGAATCTCGCACAAATGCTTGGCACGCTTCATGCCTTTTTTGAAGAATATTATGGCCAAAAACTAGAAATTCGCACTCAGCCGGGCTATTTTCCGTTCACTGAGCCAAGTCTTGAATTTTTGATTGAGAAACCTGAGGCGCTTGGTGGCAAAAAAGGTGAATGGCTTGAGATGCTTGGCTGCGGAATGATTCATCCAAATGTTCTAGAAGCTGCCGGAATTGATAGTAAAAAATATCGTGGTTTTGCTTGGGGTGGCGGAATTGAACGCCTCGTAATGCTTAAATATGGAATTTCGGATATTCGTTATTTCGAAAGCGCAAAATTAGAATTTCTAAAGGAATTTTAAATGACCGAGCAAGAATGGAGAGAAATAGATAAAAAGCGATCTTTAGCGGGTTTAAAGGTTGCTTTGATATTTTTTGCCGCAGCCATTATATTTTTCGCAGGAGTTTCAGCCTTTACAGAAGAAGATACTCGTTGTGAGGATTTTAGTAGGGGCAGGCAACGTTTTTATTGTAAGATTTTCGAAAAACCTATTGCTGATATGATTAGAAATATTTTTGGATTAAGAAGGAGTGATAAATGATAATTTCAGTAAATTGGCTTAAAAAATTTATTCCAGATTTGCCAGATATTGGTGAGCTCTCGAAATTGATTGGTGCAAGGCTGGTTGAAATTGAAAGTATTGAAAATTTGGGCGAAAAGTATAAAGATGTGATTATTGCTAAGGTTGTTTCTGCGCAGAAAGTTGAAAATTCCGATCATTTAAACCTATGCAAGATTGATGATGGTGGTGTAAGAAAAAATATTACTCGCGATGAAGACGGGTTTATTCAGGTGGTTTGTGGTGCACCAAATGTGAGAGCTGGTATTTTTGTAGCTTGGCTTCCGCCAGAGTCAATCGTACCAGAAACTTTTGGTTGTGATAACTTTAAGCTTGGCGCACGAAAACTAATGGGCCATATAAGCAACGGAATGATTGCAAGTCTTCGTGAGCTTGGTTTAGGTGAAGAACATGATGGTATTCTTGAAATTTCACCAGAGGTTTTCGAAAACGGTGTTCAGGCTGGTGATTATTTTGCAGAGAAATTTGAATTAAATGATTTTCTGCTCGAAGTTGAAAATAAAAGCTTAACTCATCGCCCAGATTGTTTTGGAATTGTTGGTTTTGCTCGTGAAGTTGCAGGAATTTTGGGACAAAAATTTGTCGAGCCAGATTTTATAAGAGGCTTGAATTTTAAAGCTCAAAGTAATAAAACAGTTAAAGTTGAAATTCAAGATCCTGAAGTTTGTGAACATTACGCGGCGGCAGTTTTTGATATCTCTGAAATTTTAAAAAATCCAAAGTTAACAATTGCAAAAACTTATCTTTTGCGTTCTGGAATGCGGCCAATTGATTCGATAACCGATTTAGCTAATGAACTTATGCTTGAAACTGGGCAACCACTCCATACATTTGATTTTGATAAATTAGTAAAAATTAACGGTAGCGAAAACATCAAAATTACCGTTCGAAAAGCTTTCGAAAATGAAGAATTAGAGCTTTCAGATGGCAAAAAAATCAAAATGAACAACCAAGATATCGTGATTGCGGTTGGCGAAAACGCTGAAACGGCCGTGGCACTTGCTGGCGCAATGGGTGGAGCTTCGACCGCAATTGATGAAAATACAACACGAATTTTGGTTGAAAGTGCTACATTTAATCTTTATAATTTGCGAAATACGCAAATGCGTCATGGAATTTTCTCGGAGGCAATTACGCGCTTCACAAAAGGCGTGCCAGAAATGATATCGCGAAAAGTTCTTGATTTGTTTGGTGTGCGAATTTTGAAGCTTGGCGGAAAATCTTTGAGTGAGGTTGTAGATTCAAACGGTGATTTTTATTACAATAAAACTGAAATTTCAGTTTCGAAAGATAAAATTAACCAAGTTTTGGGAACAGATTTTTCGAATGAAGAAATTCAGCAAACTTTAGAAAATGTTGGAATTTTAGCAAAAAATGAAAATCCTGAAATTTTTATGATTCCATTTTGGCGAAACGATCTACATATTGAGGAGGATTTAATTGAAGAAGTTGGGCGATTAAATGGCTATGATAATATTAAATTGCAATTACCGAATCGAACTTTTAAAGCAGTAAAAAAAGCAAAAATTGATTTACTGCAATCCAAAATTCGTGATATTTTAGCGGCAAGCGGTGCAAATGAAGTTTTGACTTATAGCTTTATTCATGGTGATTTACTTGAAAAGGTTGGCCAAGCTTCACAAAACTCTTACAAGATTGTCAATTCAATCTCCCCAGATTTACAATATTATCGCCAAACTTTAATACCAAGTTTGCTTTCTAAAATTAGTCAAAATATTCGTGCAGGTTTTGGTGAATTTGCAATTTTCGAAATAAATAAAATCACTGAAAAATCACTTGGCCTGAATGATGAAAATGTGCCAGTTGAACAGAAGAAATTGGCGTTCGTTTATGCAAAAAATAAGGGCGAAAATGCATTTTATGAAGTGAAGAATTATGCAGAATTTCTATTTAAAAAGCTTGGTTTAAGTGTAGAATTTGTGAAATTTGAAACTGAAAAATCACCACTTTCAACTGAATTTGAACCAAAACGTTCGGCTTTAATGCGAATTTCTAAAAATGGAAAAAAGATAATTTTAGGAGTGATTGGTGAGTTTAGAAAACCAGTTCAAAAAGCGCTAAAACTGCCAGAATCAACTGCTGGATTTGAGCTTAATTTGCAAATTTTACTTGAAAATATTGAAAATTCGAATGTGAAAATTAGGGATTTTTCGAAATTCCAATCTGTTGAGCGCGATATCTCGATTAGTGTTGAAGAAAATCGCAAATTTGCTGAAATTTTTAGTATTTTTGAGAATATTTCTGATGAATTTAGCAAAATTGATATTGAAACTTCACCAATTGATATTTTTAACAATTGTGATGGCTCAAAAAATATTTCAATTCGATTTAGGATTACACCTTTCGAAAAAACTTTGAATGGTGAAGAGATTCGGGAAATTATGCAAAAAATTGAAGAAAAAGCCATAAAAAATGGCGGAAAGATAATTTAGGAGAAAAGATGGCAACAAAGAAAAATTCATTACAAACTGGTACACCAGCTTGGCAGAGATATTCAATTTGGGTGATTTTAATTTTAACGGTCGTTTCGACTGTGGCACTTTATGTTTCTTCATTCTTACAAACTGAGAGCAATTCAGAAGCACAAAAAAAACAATCGCAAGTTTTGAAAAAATACCAAGATTATAGAAAAAAGGTTGAAGAGCAGGCGAAAGAGCTTTCGGCTAAATATTACGACAGTTTTAAGGAATATGAAAAAGCTCCAGTTGCATTTAATGCTGCGAGCGTAAAAGAACTTACGAAAAAAGATTTAAAAGAGGGCAATGGTGAAGAATTTACAGATTCAACAACGAAATTCCAGGCTTATTATATTGGTTGGAAACCTGATGGCACAGTTTTTGACGGAAGCTTTGAAAATGGTAGATTAAAATCGCCAGTTGTTTTTCGTAAAGAGGGCAAAAAATGGGGCTTAATTGAGGGCTGGAGTGAAGGTCTAAAAGGAATGAAAGTTGGCGGAATTCGTGAATTGTCTATCCCCGCGAATAAGGCTTATGGTGCTCAGGGCTCAGTTAATCAGGAAGATTCTTCAAAAACTATTGGCCCAAATACACCTTTGAAATTTATCGTAATGTTAATTCCTGAATTCCAAGAAATTCCACAGCCAAGTCTTGAGGAAAACTAAAATGACTGATTTGGTAATTATTGGTTCAGGGCCATCTGCGTTGAGTGCGGCAATTTATGCTGCACGAGATGGCTTGAGCGTGCGAGTTTTTGAAAAAGCGGCTTTTGGCGGAATTGCGACAACTTCAGATTTAATTGAAAACTATCCAGGTTTTGATGAAGGAATTTCTGGGCTTGAGCTTTCAAAAAAGATGCGAGTTCAAGCTGAAAAATTTGGTGCAAAATTTGATTATGGTGAAGTCTTAGGTTTTGAAAATATTGGCAATTTCGTACGATTAGATATTGATGGCGAAAAATTTGATTCAAAAACAGTTTTGATTGCAACGGGAAATTCATATAGAATGCTTGGTTTGCCACGAGAAGAAGAGTTTTTTGGGCGAGGTGTTCACACTTGTGCAACTTGCGATGGCCCATTCTATGCTGGAAAAGATTTGATTGCAGTTGGTGGTGGTAATTCTGCGGTAACTGAAGCTCTGTTTTTGAGCCGATTTTCAAAAGTTAAGCTTTTAGTTCGGGGCGAAATTTCGGCGCAAGCGGTCTTGCAAGAGCGACTTTTTGAAGCGGTTAAATCTGGTAAAATTGAGTTATTTTTAAAAACTGAAATTGAGGAATTTCTTTTCGAAAAGACTGACTTTGGTGAAAAAATTATTGGTGCTCGCATAAAGCAGCAAACTGAAGAAGGTGAAAAAACTTTTGAAATTAAAGCTGCGGCAATTTTTGAATTTATTGGATTGATTCCAAATTCTGGTTTTGCAAAAAAATCTGGTGTTGAAGTTAACAACTATGGTGAGATTGTTGTAAATAGCAATTTCGAAACAAATATTCCAAGAGTTTATGCTTCTGGTGATATAATTGAAAATGCACAAAAACAGATTGTGGTAGCTGCAGCAACCGGTGCTCAAGCATCAATAAAAATCTCAGAATTTTTACACAATGAAAAATAGGGTTTATCGCCCTATTTTAGTTTTCGAAAAAGTGAAAATTATCCTCAAGCGTGATATAATGGAGTATAATGAAGAAGTTAGTAATTATTGATTGGAAAAGCGTATTTTATAGGGGTTATTACGCTATGGGTAATTTAAGCCTTGAAGATGGAACGCCAACGGGTGGTGTTTATGGTTTTGCGAGTTTGGCTTTTGAAGTAATTCGAAAATTGAAACCAGATTATGTGGTTGTGGCTTGGGATAAAAAAGGGACTTCAACCGCAAAAAGAAGTGCGATTTATCCTGAATATAAAGCTGGGCGAAAAAAAGCACCAGATGATTTTTATGAACAGATTCCGCTTTTAAAGGATTTTTTGAAGACTTTAGGTTGGCCTCTTTTTGAAACCAATGGTTATGAAGCTGATGATATTTTAGGGACTTTAGCGGTTCAGGCAAATAAGCTTGGAGTTGAAGCAAATTTGATTACTTCTGATCTTGATATGTTGCAATTAATTGATGAAAATACTAAAGTTTTTGCAATGAAACGTGGATTTTCGGATATTGAAGAATTTGATCTTGAATATTTTGAGAACAAATATGGCTTAAAACAATCTCAATTTTTAGATTTAAAAGCACTTCAAGGTGATTCTAGCGATAATATTCCAGGTGTGCCGGGGATTGGCCCAAAAACTGCCACACAACTTTTGCAAGAGTTTTTTACGCTTGAGGGAATTTATGAAAATCTTGAAAATATCAAACCAGCTTGGCGTAAAAAACTTGAAGATGGAAAAGATTTAGCATTTATGAGTAAAAAAATTGCTGAAATTTTTCTTGATGCACCAGTAGAAATTAACTTTGAAGATGCTGATATTCATAATTTTAATTATGAAGAAGTTTTAAAAATGCTTCGAAAGCTTGAATTTAACTCTTTGGTGCGAAAAATTCCAAAGGAGATGAAAACTGGCTCAGAGGATTTTGAAACAAAAAATGAAAACCAAATTGGGCTTTTTGAAGAAGTTTCGGAATCTTCTAAAATTGATATTTTACCAGAAATTTCTGCTAGAAAGTTTTTCGAAAAACCACAAGATTTAGTTTTCTTCGAATTTGATGATCAAAAATTAAAAATTTTAGTTTCGAATTTTGAAAATATTGCAGAATTTAACTTTATGGAATTCTCAAAATTTGCTGATTTCTTCAAAAATACAAAAACAGTTTTCTTTGATGCGAAAGAAACATTTCATAAAATTTTTAACGCTGGCATTGATTTTGGAGATTGGGGTGGAATTTACGATATTGAGCAATTGGAATTTTTGTTAAATGCTCTAATCCGCGATAAAAGTTTGAGTGGAATTTACGGCGAGAAAATAGATGAAGATGATTCAAAAGTTCGAATTTCAGCGATGCGGATTATATTTGAGCGTCAACAAAAAAAGCTTGAAGATTTACCAAGAATTCGTGAAATTGCTGAAAAATTAGATTTCCCAATGAGTTTGGTTTTATTTAAAATGGAAAAAGCTGGTGTTGAAATTTGCCCAGAGATTTTTGCTAAGATGAGTGTGGAATTTGCTGGTGAAATTTCAAAGATTGAGAAGGAAATTTTTGAAATTGCTGGGCGAGAATTTAATGTTGCTAGTCCATTGCAGCTTTCGAAAGTGCTTTTTGAAGATTTAAGCCTACCGACAAAAGGTATTAAAAAATCAAAAAATGGCTTTTCGACAGGGCAAAAAGAGCTTGATAAATTACGAGAATATAGTCCGATTATTGAAAAAATTGAGCAATTCCGTGAGTTTTCGAAATTAAAAAGTACCTATGTTGATGCTTTGCCAAAATTAGCAGATGAAAAAAATCGGATTCATAGCAATTTTGCGCAAGATGTAACAACAACGGGGCGGCTTTCTTCAAGTAATCCTAATTTGCAAAATATACCGATTCGTTCCGAGCTTGGTCGGCGTATTCGTGAGGGCTTTGTGGCGAAAAAAGGAAATCTACTAGTTTCAGCAGATTATTCACAGTTTGAATTGAGGTTGGCGGCAGTTTTGGCGAATGACAAGCCTTTGATTGAGACTTTTGAAAAAGATTTAGATATTCACGCAAAGACTGCGAGTGAGGTTTTTGGCGTTCCGATTGATGAAGTCTCGAAAGAGCAACGACGTGTTGCAAAAATTATTAATTTCAGTGTTCTTTATGGTGTTGGAGCTCATAATCTTTCTGGTACGATTGGAGTTGGTTTTTATGAGGCGAAAAAATATATTGAAGAGTATTTCAATGCGCACAAAC
>CALHCA010000099.1 GCA_937930585.1 uncultured bacterium | reverse complement strand
AATTTAAAAAAGCGCAATCTATTTTGCGCTTTTGAAATAAACTTTGATTTCGAATTTTTCACCTTTTCTTGAAAGTTTAATATCCTTAAAATGAATATCATCCTTTTTCGAAATTTCACCAAGGTTTAATTCTGCTTTTTTGGCTTCATTCTCGTTTGAGAACTCTAAAGTCGCAGAATTATCTTCAATCTTTCGAAGGAGCTCGGTTTTTATTGAACTTATTTCATTTTCATGAAAATAGTTCACGATAGGACAGATTACAAAAAACCAAATTACCGTAAGGAAAAGTAAAACAAAGAATATAATAGCCATATACTCGCCGCCATATCTTTGCCAGCTAAGTTTTATTTCTGCCCATCTTTCTTTTGACATATTCATTGTTTACCTCCAAATGTACTAAACTTTCAAGATTATACCATAATTTTAATAAAAAGTCAATGTTCATAAATAACTCTTGATTTTTTTTATAAAATTTGTTAGAATAGGAAAGCTATAAAAGTTAATAAAAGGGAAATAATCTAAATGCTAGCAATCAGATTACAGCGATTAGGTCGCAAAGGTTATCCTGTTTATCGCGTAGCGGTTCAGGAAGCGCATCGGCATCCGTCGAGTGGGCGCGTAGTTAGCTATGTTGGTTCATATAACCCACATACAAAAGAAGCTAAAATTGAAAAAGAATTGGCTGAAAAATATCTTTATAATGGCGCACAGCCAACTCCACGAGTTGTAAAACTTTTGGAAGAAGCGGGAATTGAAATGCCAAAATGGGTTAAAAAACCTGCACAAAAAACTCGTGCGATCAAAAACACCGAAAAGCTTCGCCGTAACCAACCAAAAGAAGAAGTTGCCGAAGAAGCTTAAAACTAAAAAATCACTTTTCATTTCGAAAGGTGATTTTATTTTTTCGAAAAAGAAAAAAGCCAGCACTTGCTGACTTATACTAACGATTAACGTGAATAACTGTTTGACTGTCATTCTTTTCTAGATTATAGCTTAGGTTTAGATCGTTAAGAACTGCGATATAATCCTCCAGTTTATTATTTTCAACTGCAATTAAGTCACCTTTCTTAA
>CALHCA010000098.1 GCA_937930585.1 uncultured bacterium | reverse complement strand
TCATTCTTTCGTTGCGTATCTCGTTGGCTTCGTTGTAGAGCAGGTAGTGCTAGGAATACCATCAAGAAGATAAGTCCGGCAATTGCAAGCACAAGCACGACTTCAATGATTGTGAAACCTTTTTTATTATTTTTGTTAATTGAGTTCATACTGAAAATCCACCTTTCTAATGAACAATTATTGTTATTATTTTTTATTTACGGTCTGTCCGTATGCAACCATTAAAACATAAGCGTAATCATTTTGCAAGCACTTTTTTGAGAATTTTTCAGTTTTCCACAATTTTAATTTATTTCATTAAAATTTTTTTGTAAGAATACTTTTGAGCCGTTCGCCACGAACCGATTGAATCAGCATTAAAACAGCGAATTTCACCATCGCGGATTTCAGAAATTTCAACAAGGGCAGGGTTATAAAGCACGCGTTTTTTATAATATCGCAATTCTTCATCTTTCACATCGTGGCGCCCCGGGAACACCTCTAAAAATTGCACCTTAGCACGGTCATAAAAATAGTTTTCGAAACCACTCGGCGGAAAGAAAAACGCAGGTTTTAAATTCATTTTTGAAAGAATATATTGAATATCGCCCAAAGTTGCACGAGCTTCAAGCGAGATAAAAGCATAGATACGGCCTTTTTTGCTTTTAAAAATTGTAGCTTCGGCTGAATATCCAACCGGAAGATTGCGCGAAATAACTTTTTCAATTCCAAAATCAACACCAAAATGTTTTTGTAAAAATTCTTCAAGATTCTTATCAGAATAAGTGTGATTTTCCATAAAGATATTTTAGCACATTTTCAAGAAAAATGGAAATTTAAAAGAAAATTTGCTATAATCAAAAAATGGAAATTACGGCAGGATTAAATAAAAACCAAAAAGAGGCAGTCGAAACATTAAGCGGGCCAATACTAATTTTAGCTGGCGCAGGAAGTGGAAAAACTAAAACTCTAACACACCGAATTGCAAATTTAATTATGCACGGTGTAGCGAGCGAAGAAATCTTAGCGGTGACCTTCACTAATAAAGCAGCAAGAGAAATGCGTGAGCGTTTAGCCATTTTACTCAACCGCGATGCTAACGATCGATTTTTCATGCCTTGGATGGGAACTTTTCACGGAATTTGTGTGAAGATTTTGCGGCTCAAAGGCGAGGTGATCGGTGTTGCGAATAATTTTGTGATTTATGATGAAGACGACCGCCGAAATTTAATCAAAAAAATAATGAAAGATTTAAAAATCGATGAAAAAAGCTTAAAGCCACAAAGTGTTTCAAGCGCAATTTCGAACGCTAAAAACCAGCTTTTAACGGCCGAAGAATTTTCGAACGGTGCAAATTGGGGTTTCGAACAAAAAGTGGCTGAAATTTTCTTGCGTTATGAAGAAGAAAGAAACAAAGCTAATGCCTTAGATTTTGATGATTTACTTTTCGAAACAGTAAAACTGCTTCAACAAAATAAAGAAGTTCGCGAATTTTGGCAAAATAAATTTAAACATATTTTGATTGATGAGTATCAGGATACGAACGCCGCACAATATGCAATTATTAAAATGATCGTAAA
>CALHCA010000097.1 GCA_937930585.1 uncultured bacterium | reverse complement strand
TACGCTTGGTTTTGTTCTAGGACCGCGGATTAACTCAGCCGGTCGGCTTGAAACGGCCGAAAAAGCCTTGGAACTAATGATAGAAAAAGATAGTTTTAAAGCGCTAGAGAAGGCTAAATATCTAGATGAGCTAAACAAAAAACGGCGCAAGTTTCAAAGTGACGCTCTAGAAAATGCAATTCAAAAAGCTAAAGATTTTGAAAATGACAAAGTTCTAGTTATTGCTGACGAAAATTTCAACGATGGTATTATCGGTATTGTAGCGTCGGGATTGATGGAGAAGTTTAAAAAGCCAGTTTTTGTTATTTCGATTGAGGGTGAAATTGCGAAAGGATCGGCGCGTAGTTTTGGCGGATTTTCGGCTAGTCAAGCTGTAGATAAAGCGCGCAAAATCATTATTAAGGGTGGTGGCCATGATGCAGCAGCCGGCGTGACTCTGCCGACTTCTAAAATTGATGAATTTCGGAGAATTGCTAATCAATTTTATGATTCGCTTAATCTTAAAGATCAGCTTAAATATCTTTTACCAAAAGTGGATATTCAGCTTGAAGATTTTTCACCAATTTCGTTAGATCTTTTCGAAAAAATTACAAAGCTTGAGCCGTTTGGAAACGGGAATGAAGAACCAACTTTCGAAATTAAAAATGCACGGGTTGTAGCTCGACAAGAAATGGGTGACAAAAAACAACATTTAAAGCTAACTTTAACTGATGGCAAGAATGAAATTAAGATGTTAAAATTTAATGCGCCAGAAGAATTTTTTGCGGAAATCGGCGAAGAAATTGACGTGGTTTTTTCGCTCGGCTTGAACGAATGGCAAGGGCAAAAAAATGTCGAAGGGCAGATTTTGCATTTGGAAAGGAAGAGTGTATAATTAACTTATGACTAAAATTCATGTGAATATGATGAGCTCCGCAGATAAAGTTGCTGGCCAAGGTGTTGGCGGCGCTTATGCTGAGCTAATGAATCTTCTTGAAAATCGAGCAAAGAGCGAGTTGAAAATCACCAAAACACTTCGTGCGAAAAATCCAGATATTACGCATTTTCACACTATTGACCCGCATTTTTATTTAGCTGCACAGTTTAAAAAATATACTGGTCGCAGAATCGGCTATGTTCACTTAATTCCTGACACTCTTGATGGTAGCTTAGATATGCCAGCAATTGCTGAAAAAATTGTAAAAAAATATCTGATTAAATTTTATGATAAAATGGATCATTTGGTAGTTGTGAATCCAGATTTTAAAGAAGAATTAGTTAAAATTGGTATCGACCGAGAAAAAATAACTTATATTCCGAATTTCGTTGCAAAAGACAAATGGTCGCCTTTGAATGAAGAAGAGCGAGAGGAATTTCGAAAATTACAAGGCTGGGAAAAAAATGATATTGTGGTTTTTGGAGTTGGTCAAGTTCAGCAGCGGAAAGGCATTGATGATTTTGTAAAATTGGCAGAGAATAATCCCAATATCAAATTTGTTTGGGCTGGTGGTTTTTCATTTGGAAAAATTACCAGTGGCTATGAGCGCTATAAAAAAATAGTTGAAAATCCACCAAAAAATTTGAAATTTTTAGGAATTGTTCCGCGCGAAGAGATTCGAAAATTTTATGCGAGTTGTGATTTGTTTCTTTTGCCAAGTTATGCTGAACTTTTCCCGATGTCTATTCTAGAAGCAGCCAGTTGTGGTGCGCCAATAATGTTGCGAGATTTAGATTTATATAAAAATATTCTTGAAGGAAAATATTTGGCAGGTAAAGATTTCGAAGAGATGAATGAAGTAATTAAAGATATTTCGAAAAATCCA
>CALHCA010000096.1 GCA_937930585.1 uncultured bacterium | reverse complement strand
CGATTTTTCACCACCAGAAACTGCACCAAGAATCCAAGTATTTGCATCTATAAATTCTTTCGCAACTTTAAAAATTTGTTCACGAGAAATCTGCTTGATAAATTTTGGCTGAGATTTATAATCTCGAAGATGTCCATCCCAAAAATATCGAGAAGCATAGAATCCTGCCGTTGAAGCTACCGTTTGCCCGCCCATTTGAAACGAACCAAGAGAATAGCTCTTCATGGCATCTAGTTCTTCTTCAGTAATTTCTTCATTTAGAACCTTTTTGAGCTCTGAAACAATTAGTTCAAAAAGCTCTTTAGCGGTTCCATAATTAGTCTGCCCTTCAAAATCCCAAGAAGAATCTTTTGGACCACGTGAAGCGCCAGAATAAATACCATAAGTTAAACCACGTTTGCGAGCTTGACCAAGGATTCGAGCGTGCATTGTGCCAGTTAAAATATGGTTCAAAGCGTGCATTGCGTCCATTTCAGATGTTGTAAGTTTTCGTGGAAGCAAAAGCGAAATACCAAAACTTATATTTTTCAAATCTGGGCGATGAATAAAAATAGGCTCTTTTGGTTTTTTCATTTCATCGGTAATAATTTCGAAACGCTCACCTCTTTCAAGCGGTAAGTTTTCAAAGCCTTCAATAATTTTATTTTTGCGAGTTGGTGTGATTTTTCCAGCAATCACAAAACGCAGATTATCGGTTGTGTGCGTGCGTTTATGATGCTCGCAAATATCTTCAAGCGTGATGTTATCGATTGTTTTAAGACGCTCTTCATAAGTTAGAACTTTTTCGCCAAATTCCTGCTGAATTTTCGGCCAAAGGAGACGTGCGTTATTGTTCAAATAACCTGTAAGCTCATTTCGAACGTTCCCTTTTTCAGCCTTAAACTCAAATTCGTTAAATTTAGGCTGGCTAATTGATAAGAGTTGAAGTTCGAAAATTCGATCCCATTCAAAATCAGCGCAATCAGCCACATAGTTCATACTCATATCTGAAGTTGAAGCATTATGATAGGCGCCATTCTTAGTAAATTCAGCTTCAAATTCATGCTCACTAGCAAATTTTGCATTTGCACCAAAAGCCATGTGTTCCATAATATGAGCGGTTTCATAAATTTTTGGTCTTTTCGTATAACGCGAACCAGCCCGAAATTGAAATTGAAAACTCATCACCGTTGCATCTGGAACATTTACAAGAAGGCCGCGTACGCCATTTTTCAGACGTACTTCTTCAACGGTGTGGCGCATCTATTTACGGCCCTTCTTCTTGTTTTGACGTTGAACTTTTTTAGCTTTTCGTGCATTATTTTTCTTAGCATTTTCGCTATTTTTCGAAGACGCTTTTTTAGCTTTCGAAAAATCTTCATCTCGGTTTTTTTCACCAGATTGAACTTCATTAACACCTTTCTCGACTGAATTTTCAGCAAGACGAGTGAGCTCAGTATCATGATCTTCTTCTTGGCGGACGGCGGCATCATTCGGTGTAATTCGAGTTAGAATTCGAATCGTTTCATCGCGCAAAGTATTTTGCAAACCATCAAACAATTTTTGTGATTCAGCACGATATTCAACCAATGGATCACGCTGACCAACGCTTCGCCAATGAATTCCCTCACGCAAGAAATTCATATTTTCAAGATGATTCATCCAAAGCGTATCAAGAATTTGCATATAAACTTCACGTTCAACCTTTTGGAACGCTTCTTTACCAATTTCATATTCTTTATCTTGGTAAAGTTCTTCGGCAATATGTTTTGCTAATTTGATACGTTTTTTATCGTTCGAAATTCGACCAAGCGCTTCAACTTTTTCTTCTTCAATTGGGAAGATTTCAGTAAAATTCGAAACAAATTTTTCGTTATTTTTTGAAGGAAGTTCGGCAAGTTCTTCTGCTTTAGAAATAAACAAAGCCTTAATTTCATCTGTAATATCTTCACCTTCAAGAATTTTTCGGCGCATTGTATAGACAACTTTTCGGTGGCGGTTGATCACATTGTCGTATTGAACAACATTTTTACGCGTATCAAAATTGAAACCTTCAACACGTTTTTGGGCGTTCTCAAGAGTTTTCGAAACAGATTTATGCTGAATTGGCATATCTTCTGGTACACCAAGTCGATCCATTAACATTGCAATTCGCTCACCTTGGAAAATTCGCATCAAATCGTCTTCAGTTGAAACATAAAATTGTGTTTCACCAGGGTCGCCCTGACGTCCACCACGACCACGGAACTGATTATCAATTCGGCGAGATTCATGGCGCTCTGAACCAATCACGACTAAGCCGCCAAGTTCTTTAACACCTTCTCCAAGCTTAATATCGGTTCCACGACCAGCAATATTCGTTGCGAGCGTAATTGCACCTTTTTCTCCGGCACGTGCCACGATTGAGGCTTCGTGTTCGTTATTTTTAGCGTTCAAAAGGTTATATTTAATTCCTTCTTGATCAAGATATTTCGCAATTTGTTCATTCTTCTCAATTGAACCTGAACCAACCAAAACTGGGCGACCTTGCGCATGATATTCTTTAATTGCTTCTGCAACGGCTTTAAGTTTTGCCTTTTCAGTTTTAAAGATTAAGTCTTCTTTATCATCACGGATAACTGGTTTATTCGAAGGAATTTGCACAACTTCTAAAGAATAAATCTGTTGAAATT
>CALHCA010000095.1 GCA_937930585.1 uncultured bacterium | reverse complement strand
TTTAATTTAATAATTTCAAAGTGGGGCGAATTTCAACGCCCCTATAGTTTAGGATTTTTTCACTCGAGTGAACATTCCATTAATTGAAAGTGTTGCAGAGTATGTGTTAAATCCGTCGACAGTTCGTTCACCAACAGCAAATTTTGTTAGAGAAGCGTCGAATTTGTAAACTGCACCGCCATCTTCGGTTGTGCGAATTTCGAATTTTCGAACTTCACCAGCTTCAAACAACGTCATTACTTTCTCAACATCAGCATAATCTTCAATATTTCCTTCAATATCGAGATCACCAACTTCAACCGCTCCTGGAATATAGCGTTTTCCAGAAATATCAGCAAGTGTTGAAACATCGATTTTCTCACGTTCAGCGCTAAGTTCGCCAATGCTTGTCAAGCCACCAAAATTAATGTCTACTGTAGCACCAGCTTTTGCCATAACGACAAGCTCTGCACCAATTGAACGAGTGGCATTTTTCCTATCAGCCATATAATCTCCTTATTTTTTACTATTAAATCTGTTATTTATATGAAAAATACTTGAGTCTGGATTCGGAACATCACTTGAGAATTCAAGATAATAACCAATCTCACGCATTTTCTTTTCAATCTCTGAAAGAAGTTTTGAGGCTTCTTTCGAGCTACTCGCCCAAATATCAACCGTAGCAATTATTTCTTGAGCAGAAATTTCACCCTTTAGTCCATATTGTGGCGAGTTATCATCAATTCGAAAAGTTAAGGCTGGAAGTTTCTTGAAAATATTTTGTCCACTCAATGAAACAGCAACGCCAGTTTCTTTAAGCTTTTCGAAAATTTCTTGTTTTGGTAGAAACATATTATTTCACTGCCTTCCTAACTTCTTCTCTGATTATTTTGATTGAATTGTTTCGGTTTTCCCTTAATGCTGGCCATAGAAACGGCTGAGCCTTATTTCCACGCCAGTCCGACCGATAGCTAACTTCAACTTCTGTATTAGTGTTCGTGGACTGTCCTCTCGACCCAGTTCCAAACTCAACATAAGGCGCATATTCAAGATTAGTAGAAACCGTAGCGGTCACATTTTCTCCTTGAATTTTAGCCTTATCAGCTCTAATCGACTGCCGAAGTGCTCCACTATCAACGGGTGCTTTGTTTTTAGCTGAACCTTGAACCAGCATTGCCGCTTTCGAAACTCCAGCAGCTAAAGCATTGTCGATAGAATTGAGGTTTCTGCTATTAATTATTGAAGTTGAAACCGAAACCCTCATAGGATTTTTCCTAAAATCAAGGTGTGTGAATCGAATCGTTTAACTTCAACTGTCTCAAAATCTCGCCCATCAATTCGCATTTTATCGCCAATTTCAATTTTTACAGAGGTTTCAGCCGTAATTGCGACACTGGCGTTTAATTTAGCACCTAACTCCTCAAAAACCTTACCAAGCTCCGAATAATTCACATTCGCCTTGAATTCGCTTTTTTTCGAGGTAGATTCAACCAATCCGCCTTCTTCGTCGAAATCCTTACGAACTTCGAAAACCTCAACTGTTTTGTCGTAAAATGTGCTTTTGATTGCCTTTTTAGCGCTATCTGGAAACAACATTTATCCTCCGATACGGCTTTAGAATCTCAACATAGCCGTCGAAAATTTCACTATCTTTAGCCGTTGCAAAATAGCTTTGCGCAGCATTCTGATAACTGATACTCTGACCATTGTCGCTCAGGCTTGAGATTGCTCGTTCGGCTGTTCGATTCGCAGCACTTTCGAATTTAATAAAATTGCCACAGGTCATATTCGCGAGAATCCTAACTAATCGACGATCGAAATTAGCTTTCTCCGGAAGATTTAAATATAACGAGACACGGTCACAAATTTCGCCGACGGCAAACTTTAATAACTTTTCATCTTCAAAATTAGCAATTTCTTTCGCTTTAGCTATAACTTCTACTTCGAATTCTTCCTGTGGCATTTTATTATTCCTCAACTTTTTCGGTCTTTTTAGGCTTTTCTACTACCTCAAGAGGTTTTCCGCTTTCATCGCATGGCGTGTAATCCTCTGGGCGAGCCTGATATTGTTCAACTATGCCTGATGCCTCTTCGCCAGAACCAACTTTTACTGATTCTGGCACTCCAACGACAAGACCTGTTGAATTAACGAGAAAATACTTCATTTTTCCTCCTTTTTTAGGTTAATATTAAGCTAAATCAGCGTAGAACACGAGATCTGGTTCAACAGCTTTTGTTCCTTGAGTAAAGAAGAGTGAAGCTTCAACCGAGTTTGAAAATGGCACTTTTTGTGGGTCAAAATCAAACACGTTCACATCTTGAGCGATTGCTCCTTCATGCATTGCAATGATTGCTTTTGTTTGGCGGTGATTTGAGAAAATTCGAACCTGACCGTTAAACAAAACATCAACTTCACCAGTAATCTCGTTTTTAACCTTGTTTAGGTAGTTTGCGAGTTTACCGTAAATTGCTGGTGTCACTGTCAAAACAATTTCGCTTCGATCTACACCATCAACCCAGTCATTCTTAACAGTTTCAACTGTTTGAATAACTTTTTCGAGCACTTCCTCGATTGGTGTTGCTGAAGTTAAGCTCTGAATCTCTGTTCCCGATTTAACAGCTTCAGCAAAGAATGCTGTATCAAGATAGCGAGCGAGTGAACTTGCTTGTGAGTTCTTTCGGCGTGTGATAAGGTCAGCAATACCAAACTGTTTAATATCAGTATTGTCATATTCCTCAACGATTTCTTGGCGGTCATCAATGTTATTAATAACACGTCCAGTGTTGCGAACTGGTTCACCTTTGCTATCTTTACGTGCTGAGCCATAATTTTTCGCAACAGCGTTTTTCAAGCGGTCGTAAGCTACTGATCCAGCGCTTGGGTTTCCAATTCCAAAAGTATTTTTAATTTTAGTTGAAACTGTTCCTTTTATAACAGCTTCGATGATTTGGCCTTTAATTTCAGCCAATTTTGCCTTTGTTTCGGCATTGTCAGAATAGATATTACGTGCATCTACTGCCATAAGATCCCTTTCTTTTCTTGAGTCTGATTAGAACGAACTTACACCATTGCTTTGTGTGTAGTTTGATGTCGCTCCTTGTGAATTATTTCCACCAACATCTTCGGGAGTTTTTCCGGCAAGTTTAGCTTTCACGCCTTTTTCAAGAGCGGAATTCCAAACTTTCGAAAGTCCTTCGATGTTCGAATTCATTTTTTCTGCGTCGGCATCGACAACATAATTCACGAATTCTGATGGA
>CALHCA010000094.1 GCA_937930585.1 uncultured bacterium | reverse complement strand
AATATAATTATTTATTAAGATATGATAATAATATAACTATAACTTATTTTGTAGTAATAATATATCGTATAGCTAATTTTGTGGGTATTGATAAAGATATACTTCTAATTTTTATAAATAATATATTAATTCTTCTTTCTTCACTATTTATAATGGCTATTATCTATGTTAAATTTAATAAATCTGTATTTTCTATTATATCAACATTTATTATTGCTATAATAAACTTTTCTCCATATTCTACGGTATTTTATACGGATACTGTTGGTCTGTTTTTTGTTGCTTCTCAATTATTTATTCTTTTACTTATTGAATTATATGCAAAAAAAGGTAATGGCTATATACTAAAAATCTTAACCATATTATTAGGAATTTTTGCTTACTTAGGGTATGCTATAAAGCCTACCACTTTAATATTAATGATATCAATATTCCTATCTTCATTATTTTTCATAAATAGATGTCGAAATATTAAAATAATCGCAAAATATTTTGGGTTATTTATATTTGGAGCTATTTCTTCCTTTTTTGTATTAAATGCTTTAATTGTATCTTCTAACGGTTTTGCGAAATATTCCAGTAGCCAAATACGTGAAAAAAGAACTGGATTTTTGCATTATTTAGGTATGGGATCTATGCGAGGGCTTCCACCTTATAATGAATGTAATACTGGATCATATTGCCCGAGATACGCTGATGATACTGCCGCTAAAGGTGCAAGAGAGCGCGAGAAAGTAAGTTTAAATATATTTATTGATAGTTTGACAAATGATTTTCCTTTTGGATGGCTTAAATTTGCTATTTTAAAGATTTCAAATTTCTTTAACGACGGAACATTCGGAGTATGGGGAGAGGGTTCTAGTAGAAATAATTTCATACAGTTTTTAGCTGAAGGTAATATAGTACGTAAATTTAGGCGTTTTCTATCTTGGAACGGTGATAAATTTTGGCTATTTAGTGTTTTTATTTCTATTGTGTGGGGAGCTATTATTACTTTATTTACAATTTTTATCTTTAAATCAGCTAATAAGTTTAAATACTATCATGTAGTTTTGTTATTTTTCACTCTTTTAGTAGTTGCATATCAGGTTTTATTTGAAAGTAGGGCAAGATATATTTTTATATATTTACCTATTTTTATAGTAGGCGCTGCGTTTGGTTTAAATTTTATATTGGAGATGTATAATGGCCGTAATGAAAAAAGATAAAATAACCATATTTAAAGTTAATTTAGTATTGTCTGATACCTTAGCGGTTGTGAGCTCATTTATGCTAGCATATTTTGCGAGAACTCATCTTGATTCCCGCGCGTATTATTTTGCGCCAAATATCTGGAATTTTGTATTTTTGGCGGTTTCGCTTCTACCACTTTGGCTGGCCATTAACTATTTCTTTGGCCTTTATGACCGTTCGGTATTTTTTTATCGACCAAAAGAGTATGGTAGGTCTTTAGTTGTTTCAATAATTAGTATTATGGCTATGATTTCTTATGAATTTTTCACCGGTGATGAAGTTTTTCCAGTTCGAATAATTGCGGTCTTCTTTGTTCCAATTAATTTCTTAATGATGATTCTTGGTCGCGAAATAGTGCGTTTTATTCGCCGTGCTTTGATTCGAAGCGGTTTTGGCCGCCAAAAAGTTTTAATTATTGGTTCGAACTCTCGTTCAACGGAACTAGCCCAATTTTTTCATGACAATATTGATTTTGGTTATGACGTAATTGGAATGGTTTCGAAAAGTCAATTTTTACCAACGAAATCAGCTGTTCGACATTTTGCGAGTTTTAAAGATGCAGCTTTAAAAACAAATCCTGATATTTTAATTCAAACCGATACACTTAGGAGTGAAGATATTTATAACTATGCGATCGAAAATCACCTTGAGTATATGTTTGTGCCACAACAAGATAGGCTTCTTTCGCAGATTAATACAATCGAAGTTATTGGCGGAACTCCAATCATTGATGTAAAAATTACAAAATTATTTGGCATGGGTCGAATACGGAAGCGTTTAATGGATCTAATTTTAGCAATCTTTGGTTTAATTTTAGTTTCACCGATAATGTTAATTGTGGCGATCATTATGAAGATTACCAATCCTAAAGATTCAATTTTCTTTAGGCAAGTTCGCCTAACACGCTTTAATCGGGAGTTTTATATCTATAAATTTCGCTCACAAAAGGCTGAATTTGACGGCTTAACTCCCGAGCAAGCTTTCGAAAAAATGGGAAAACCTGAACTTTCCAAAGAATATCGCAAAAATGGAGATCAGCTTGATA
>CALHCA010000093.1 GCA_937930585.1 uncultured bacterium | reverse complement strand
AAGGCGTTAATCACTAAACGATTTTTGCTATATTGCACAGGATATTTAAATTTTTTACCCTTATTCAAAATCTCACGACGTTGTTCTTCAAGTGTTGTATTTGTAATTTTTGCAATCTGGCTTTCGTGAGATTCAGGTTTTTTCGAAACCTTATCTCTAATTTTTTTGGCTTTTTCTCTAATATTCTTCATTTTCTCCCTCCATCTCAACTTTCGAAATCGCATCTTGAATTTTATTATAAATCTCTTCTGGATGTTCAACATTTTTAATTTCTAAATCACCCACAATTGTAAAAATATTAATTGTTCCAAAATGGAAAATTTCACCAAAAAAACCTGGGATTTCAAAATTAACACTTTGAATTTTCGAAAGCGGTAAGTCCATCATTTTTCGCCCAAAAAAGCCTTTTTGTGTAATCTGGCGAATCCGCTCATTCGAAACAATATAAAGAGAATAATACCAAAGCATGAATTGATAAAAAAATAAAATCAAACCAACAATAAATCCACCCAAAGCAATCCAAAGTGCATCCATTAGATTATCTGATGTTAGCATAAAAAATGTTGGCAAACAAGAAATCGCAAAAACGCCTAAAAAAAGGTAAAAACCCTTTCGCATTGCAATGATATGCTTTCGAAACATAAAGAGAAATTCTTCGCCTTCTCTTTGACCTTTAAAAATTTGTTCTTTCATAAATAAATTTAGTGGTACCCCGGATAGGAATCGAACCTATAACCTTTTCCTTAGGACGGAACTGCTCTATCCAATTGAGCTACCGAGGCTCACTATTCTATTTTACCAGATTTTTTAAAAAATAGCGAGATTTTAACGCGTAAATTTTTCGCGAGGTGAAGTATAATCGTAAATTTCGAAGTCTGAAAACCAGTGCGAAATTTCTTGCTTAGCCTCTTCAATACTCCCTGAAGCATGAATTAAATTCGGAATTCCAACATTATGTTCATATGCATAGCCAAAGCTCATGTGCGAATAATCACCACGAATTGTACCCGGAAGTGCCGTTTTTGGCTCAGTTCCACCAACAAGTTTTCGCACCAATTCAACCGCCTCCACGCCTTCAAAAACCATTGCAATTACAGGCCCTTGAGTCATAAATTCCAACGCCATATCAAAAGCTTTTTCACCGCGCCGTGTAACCATTTTGCCAATTCCTTCATAGTGCTTATGATAATGTTCTTTGCTTGGGAAAATCATTTTTGTGCCGATTATTTTCAAACCAACCCTTTCGAAACGCGTTAAAATTTCTCCCACAATTCCACGCTGAACAGCATCTGGCTTGAATAAAATTAATGTTCGCTGAACTAATTCTTTCGACATAAAACTCCTTATTAGACTTCTTTATAAATTATACTATTTTTCATAAAAAAATGCTATAATAAGATTATGTATATTTCTGAAGGAATTGAAGATTTTATTGAGTCGCTCGAAGTTGAAGGTGGTCGTTCGAAAAAGACGGCCGAGAATTATCGGCTTTATTTGGAGCGATTTGTTGAATTTGCGGGCGATATTCCAGCAAAAGAAATTACCTCAGAATTAATTCGAAAGTATCGTTTATGGCTTAATCGTTACGAAAATGAATTTGGTAAAGATTTAGGGCGAGCTACGCAAGCTTACCACTTAATTGCCCTTCGAAGATTTTTAACTTATCTTGCTCGGCGCGATATTAAAAGCTTGGAGCCTTCAAAGATTGAGCTACCAAAAATTGTAAAACCGCAAGTGAATTTTTTGCATTATGAAGAAATTGAGCGCTTAATTGCTGAAATTCCAAATGAGACTGAGAGCGATTTGCGAGACCGCGCAATTGTGGAATTACTCTTTTCAAGCGGTTTGCGTGTTTCAGAACTTGTAAATTTAAACCGTGGAAGCATTAATACAAAGCGACGTGAATTTACCGTTCGCGGAAAAGGAAACAAAGACCGACCAATTTTTATTTCGAAAAAAGCCGCAGAACATATCGAAAATTATTTAGATGCCCGAAACGATAATTTGCAGCCGTTATTTTTAAATTATTCGCGGCGATACAAAAAACCTTCAACTGATGGAAATTATCGGCGGATTACACCACGCTCGGTACAAAGGATGGTTGAAAAATACGCGAGACTTGCTGGAATTACAAAACACGTTTCGCCCCACACAATGCGACATTCTTTTGCAACAGATTTACTAGTAAATGGTGCAGATTTACGCTCAGTTCAAGGAATGCTTGGTCATGCCAGTATTGCAACGACACAAATCTATACGCATATTACCGACCAGCATTTAAAAGAAATTCACGAAAAATTTCACAGCGAGACAGAATAAAAAAAGCGGCTCTTCGAAAGCCACTTTTTATTTGCCAAGAGTTCGAACAGTTAAATCAAATCTATTAACTGCACAATAATTACTTTTGATATTCCCTTCACAATTGTATGTACTTACATCTATATCGCCATTATTTGGTGTTCCTAAAATATAAGAAATATTAATGATCATTTGATTTGATGCGCTATTTCTTAAATTAGGTGAGGTTGAAAAATTAATTCCATGCAATCGAAGGTCGATTTCACCGCCAGTTAGGATTTCTGTTACGCTGTTATCACGAGGCACCCTTCGCCAAATTGTATTTTCGGCCCCATCTGCGCAATAAGATCTAGCAGTATCACGAACTTTTACCAATTTAACAGCACTAGTATCAACAAAAGCTATCCGCCTTTCGTCACCTATGTTCCACAAGTAACTTACAGTTCCGGTACAGAATGCACCAGCCTTACCAGTAGATTTATAAAACTTACCATCAATACTTCCATTCCAATCATCAAGCATTGGTGAAGAATTGAAAGTCTTAGTAAAATCTGCATTAATTGTGCGAGCAGCAGTATTTAAATCTTTATAAGTTGTACCACGAGTAAT
>CALHCA010000092.1 GCA_937930585.1 uncultured bacterium | reverse complement strand
ATATTTTCTTGTCTCCAATTTATGGAATGGCTAAGAAACTTGATGTAATCGTATTTATTCTAATCCTTGGTGGGTTCTTGGGTGTTGTGATGAAAACCGGCGCACTTGATTCTGCAATTGGTGGCTTACTCAAAAAGATGAAAGGCAAAGAAAAGTGGATTATTCCAGTTTTAATGACACTTTTTGCGATTGGCGGAACTACTTATGGTATGCAAGAAGAAGCGGTAGCGTTTTATGCATTAATCGTGCCAATTATGATTGCTGCTGGTTATAATTCAATGACTGCTGTAATGGTAATCGTTCTTGGAGCTGGTTCAGGTGTTTTAGCTTCAACGGTTAATCCATTCTCGACTATTATTGCTGCGAATGCTGCTGGCGCAGAATTATCGAAAATATTATTGCCTCAGTTTATAATTCTAGTTGCATCTCTAGCTGCTTCGATTATCTTTACAATGCGATATGCTGCTAAAGTCAAAGCTGGTGAATATGC
This sequence comes from uncultured bacterium, assembly GCA_937930585.1. Taxonomy (GTDB): domain Bacteria; phylum Patescibacteriota; class Saccharimonadia; order Saccharimonadales; family Saccharimonadaceae; genus Nanogingivalis. The sequence continues at coordinate 6,851 of CALHCA010000092.1, read as the reverse complement.
TGAAGATTCTAAAGGAAAACCAGCAGTTAAAGCGATTGATGCTTCGAAAGTACCAGAATTCACACTTGAGCGAAAGTTTGTGATGGGAATTTTTGGGCTAACTTTCCTTGTGATGATTATGTCACTTGTTCCTTGGAAAGATTTGCACGTAACATTATTTGAAGACTGGCACGAATGGCTCGCAACTTTACCTATTGTTGGTGGAATTTTTGGATTTGAGCATGCTGTTCCATTTGGTTCTTGGTATTTTAACGAAATTTCAGCACTGTTCTTAATCTCGACAATAATGATTAAAATTCTTTACCATGAAGAATTTAAAAAAGATGACGTTTCTGTAACAAACACTTTCCTTGCTGGCTCGGCAGATTTATTGAGTGTTGCTTTAATTATTGCGGTTGCTGCAGCGATTGGTGTTTTGATGCAAGCTGGTGGAATTCAAGATACGATTGTCTATTGGGGTGAAGAACTTCTTCGAAAAGTTCCATCACAGATATTTGGTGTTTTGGCCTATATTTTCTATATCCCGATGTCATTTATCATTCCATCATCTTCTGGTTTAGCGGAGGCTACAATGCCAATTATTGCCCCTGTTGCAGATTTAGCTGGCTCAACCAAAGAAATTGCTGTTGTTGCATTTGCGACTGCATCTGGACTTCTTAATATGATTGCCCCTACAATTGCATCATTAATGGCTGGTTTAGCGCTTGCAGGTGTTCCTTATAAAAACTGGGTTAAGAGAACTGCTCCATTGATGGCTATTCTAACTTTAATTAGCCTTGTTGTAATTGTTGTGATGGGATTTTTGAAATAAAATGAAACAGATTTCTGAATATCAAAAGGAATCTTTTCATCGGAAATTAACCTCAGTTTTAGTAATTGTTGTGCTGGTAGTTGTAGTTTTCGCGGTGGGTTTTGTTGTGAAACTTCTCGATTTTACACTACCAGTTGCTCACCGAAATATTTCGAATAATAAAAATCAGAATCAGTCTTCGAAAAGTATAACAGTTTCAGGAAATGTAGTTTGTCTTTCATTCAAAAAAAGTAAAACTGATAATTTGAATTCAGGTAAATGCAAAGTTGGAGTTGTTGATTCTAAAGACCAAAAATATGCTATTTCTGGTGGAAGTAATTTGAATCTTCACGGAGAAGCTAGCTCAAGCGGAGTTGAGGTTTCTGGTGAGTTTATTCCTGCTAGTGAAGATGAAACTTATGATATTGTTGGTACAATCAAGCGTTCGTAGTATAATTTAACTATGAAGTTATTGAGTGATCAAGTTGATGAACGCGAGATTAAAATAATTTTGCGCGAGCTGGAAAAGACTCGCGCATTTTTTGGAGATGTTATAGAGTTCGGCTGTTATGTTGGCACAACTAGTGTATTTTTGGCAAAAACTCTTGAAAAATGGGGAAGTTCTAAAACGCTTTGGCTGTATGATTCGTTTGAGGGTTTACCAGAAAAGTCTTCAAAAGATATTAATTCTTTGGGTGAAGTTTTTAAAAAAGGTGAGTTGTGTGCTAGCAAAAAGCAATTAATTTCAAATTTGCGTAAATCAAATATTAAAAAAATGCCAAAAATTACAAAAGGTTGGTTTAATACGCTTTCGAAAATGCAAATTCCTGAAAAAATTAGCTTTGCTTTTTTGGATGGAGATTATTATGATTCAATTCTAGATCCACTCAATTTGATCTGGGATAATCTTGAAAGTGGGGCAATTATTGTTGTGGATGACTATGGAAATCAAGCCCTACCAGGAGCTTCAAAGGCAGTTAACGAATGGTGTAAAAAGCACAATATTTCAAAAGAAGTTGAAGCAACTTTAGCGATTTTTCGAAAACCATAAAAATAATAAAAAGTATTGCGCTTGTGTATAAAATGATGTATTATATAAGTATAAGCGCTAAGATTATTTTTGGGAGGAACCATAAAAATAGCGTATTTTCTTGACATTTATTATTTTTTTTGATAGAATAGTTCATAGGCTCGCGCAAAAACGTGTAAAATTTATTAAATAAAGGAATCGGTCGAGCGCGTGAGTTGCATGAATAAAAGGAGAACACATGCCTATCAAAATCAATTTTCCTCCTTCAAGGAAGAAAATAATTGCGGTGGATGTGGTGCCTGCTGAATGGCAACGCTACATTGAACAATAAAAAGTGACAAAAAGAAAATCTCACTCGTTACTGAGTGAGATTTTATTATGGGATTATTTTTGATTCTTAATTGCTTCATCTAAGGCTGATTTTAATTTTGAATCGTCGCCCCAGATATCAGAAGACAGATCTTTATCATTAAGCTTGAATGAAGGTGTTCCGTTCACTTTTGCTTTTGAGCCAACAGCTTGGTCGAATTTAATTTTTGCCTTCACTTTATCGCTTTCGATATCTTTTTTGAATTGGTCGATACTTAGTCTTAGTTCCTTAGCGTATTCTGTAAAATAATCCATGCGCTCGCTAGCGGTTGAAGCTGTCCATTCATCTTGCTTGTCGTAAAGTAAGTCGTGCATTTCCCAATATTTTCCTTGTAGACCTGCAGCTTCGGCAACGCTTGCTGCGGCGAGTGCATTTGGATGAATTGTAACTAATGGGAAGTTTCGAAATATCACATTAACTTTATCTTTATATTCTTCTGCGATTGATTTAATGCGGCTGGCGGCAGTTTTACATCCTGGGCATTGAAAATCGCCATATTCAACCAAAGTTACTTTTGAGTTGTTTTTATGATAAATATGTTCAGAAATATCACCTGAATTTTTACTTGAAGAAATCTCTTTCGAAATATCAATATTGCTCAAATCAATCTTTTGAAGGTTTGATAGCCAAATCATTCCACTCAAAAAAAGAACAACCAAAACTGTAAAAATTATTGCAAATTTATTATCGGCTATAAAATCTTTTATTTTTTGAAGATTTTTTGCCTTATTTTTATTAGTAGACATTTTCCTCCTTTTTCACTAACTATTACTATTTTAACATAAAAATAAGCTTTTTCAAAATGCATAAGTGTGATAAAATAAAAATATGTTAGTTATAAGTGTAATTTGCTTAATTTTAATGCTTATTGTTTTTTCTTTGAAAGAGAAGGAAATTGAATTTTCTGAATTTGAACTCCAACGCAGAATTAATTCCGGCGACAAACGAGCTGAAAAAATGCTCAACAAAAAGAAATTTGCGCCAGTTTATAATTATTTTTTGCAATATTTTGGCTATGCAATCATGATTGTGTCGGTAATTTCACTTTCGAAAGTTTTTGATTTTTGGAAGTCGATAGTTATTTGTTTTGTTGTTTTTCTAATTTCGAAGGGAATTTTAAAAAGTGGTATTTTGAATCGAATTTCGAGCCAGATTAATCGTAAAATTATCCCGATTGCAAATGGAATTTATTTTGCTCAAAATATAAAAACACAAAATAGGCTTTCGAAGATAGCGAATAAAAAACAACCGTGGTCGTTTTATTCAAAAGAAGAACTTTTAAATTTTTTAGCTAATCATAAGCGAATTTTAACCGAAAATGAGCAAAAATGGATTGAAAAGATTTTTGAACTTGAAGAAAAAACAATTTTAGAAGTTGGAACGTCGGGTGAAAAAATGGCAATAATTCATGACAATGATTTGTTGACACCGTTAGTGATTGACGGACTTTTTAAAACTAAACAAAAGATTTTTCCAGTTATGAATAGAGAAGAAAATAAAGTTAAGGGCATAATTTTTCTGGAAGATATTACTAAAATTGATTCAAGTGATTCGAAAAAAGCTCAAAAAGTGATGCATGAGGAATTTTTATCAATAAAACCTAATTTAAGTGCCTTGGCGGCTTTCGAAAAAATACTTTCGAAAGGTGAAAATTATGCAATTTTACTTGAAAGAAATGGTGATTTGGCTGGAATCGTTAATTTGGCAGATTTTATTCGCAAAAAATAGGAAAATGTGGTAAAATATAAAGAGTTAAATTCAAAAATTAGGAGAAATATGCGAATATTAGCGAAAAATTCGATTGACAAAATTGGTGAAAAAATTACTGTAAAAGGTTGGGTAAATTCTCGACGTGATCACGGCGGTTTAATTTTTATTGATTTACGCGATCATTCTGGATTGCTTCAGCTTGTGATTTCGCCAGATTTTGCAGAGAGTTTTGAATTAGCTGAGAAATGCCGCGATGAATTTGTGATTTCGGCAACTGGTGTAATAAAAGAGCGCGCTGAAAATTTGAAGAATCCAAATATTTCAACTGGTGAAATTGAGCTTATCGTTGAAAATCTTGAAATTTTGAATCGAAGCGAACCTTTACCAATTGCAGTTTCAGATAATGGTCAAAAATCGAATGAAGAACTGCGATTAAAATATCGTTTTCTCGATTTACGCCGTGAAAAAATGCAAAAAATGTTGCGTCGCCGTGCAGAATTTTATCGTGAAATTCGAAAATTTATGGAAAACCACGAATTTATTGAAGTTGCTACGCCGATCCTTGCAAATTCTAGCCCAGAGGGTGCACGTGACTTTTTGATTCCGAGCCGTGTTCACTCTGGAAAATTTTATGCTTTACCGCAAGCTCCGCAACAGTTTAAACAGCTTTTAATGGTTGGTGGAATTGATAAATACTATCAGATTGCTACTTGTTTCCGTGATGAAGATCCGCGAGCGGATAGGCTTTATGGTGATTTTTATCAGCTTGACCTTGAAAAGGCTTTCGTTGAGAATGGTGAAGAGATTCGCTCGGAAATGGAAGTTCTCATTAAGGATCTAGTGAAAAATTTTGCTAAAAAAGAGCTTTTAAGCGAAGAAATTCCGCGGATTCCTTATGAAGTTGCGATGGAAAAATACGGTAGCGATAAGCCTGACTTGCGTTTCGGAATGGAATTGATTGATTTAAAAGGTGTATTGGCTGAAACTGAATTTGGCGTGTTTAAAAACGCTGAATGTGTAAAAGCAATTTGTGTAAAAAATGGCGCAAGCTTGAGCCGAAAACAAATTGATAATTTCACTGAGATCGCGAAAAGTGAGGGTGCTGGCGGTTTGGCTTATATTACATATACTGAAGGTGAAGCAAAAAGTCCAATTGTGAAGTTTTTGAGTGAAAATGAGCTTTCGAAAATTAAAGAAAAAACCGGCGCTGAAGATGGTGATGCAATTTTCTTTGGGGCAGATAAGCGCGAAGTTGTGAATAAAGTTCTTGGTCGCCTTCGAAATGAATTTGCTGATTTCTTTAATCTTAAAGATGAGAATAAAGTGGCTCTCGCTTGGATTGTAGATTTTCCATTCTATGAATTTGATGAGAAAAATAATAAGGTTGATTTTGGCCATAATCCATTTTCAATGCCAAAGGGTGGTGTTGAAGCACTTCGAAATGCTAAATCTGATGCTGAAAAATTGGCAATTAAAGCCGACCAATACGACATGGTGATGAATGGCTATGAAATTTGCTCAGGTGCCGTTCGAAATCATAACCCAGAAGTTATGTATGAGGCTTTTGGCTTACTTGGATATGATAAAAAATATGTTGAAGCAAAATTTGGTGCGATGCTAAATGCCTTTAAATTTGGCGCTCCTCCGCATGCTGGTTGTGCATTTGGTTTGGATCGAATTTTTATGATTTTAATGAATGAAGATAATATCCGTGAAGTGGTGGCATTTCCAAAGAATGGTTCGGGGGTAGATGTAATGATGAGTTCACCGAGCTTTGTAGACGAAGGTCAGTTAAAGGAATTAAAAATTGAGCTTTCTGAAGATGGGGAATAAATTGGTAAATTTTCGAAAAAAATTTGGTTTTTTAGTGATTATTATAATTGGTGGATTTTTGGTTTTGTTTCAATTTTCGAAAATTGTTTTTGCTGAAGAAATGGCGAAAGAAAAACCAACTGAAATTCAGATTTCGAAAATTAGTAAAAAATGCGAAGATTTAAAAAATAATTTGAAAAAACTTCGCTCTGAGGATACTCTAAAGAGGGTTAATCTAGGGAAAAATTATGAGAAGATTTCGAATGGATTGATGTCAAATTTTAATGCAAGGATTGCTTTAAATAAGAAAAATGGTGCTGAATTGATCCTAGTAACTTCTGAATTTGAAGAGAATTTTAAGTATTTCAAAGAGAATTTTCAGACTTATGAACGAGAGCTTTCTGAATTAGTTTCACAGGATTGTGCTAAAAATCCGCGTGAATTTTATTTAAAGCTTGAAAAAGCACGTCGTGCTCGCCGAGAAGTAAATTACAATACTAAAAAAATGAATGAAATTGCTGAAAAATATGGTATTCAGGTTCGTGATTTTATTGTAAAAAATACATCAGGAGCTTTAAATGAATAATTTTTTGAATAAAATTAAAGTAAAAATTAGTAATCGAACATTGGAGTCGCAAAAAGAAATCAATGGTTCACGAAATTTGCTAATTTTTCTTGCAGGGAGTTTAGGAGTTACATTAGTTTTAGTGATTGCGAGCTTAATTCTTTACACTTCGGATGGGACTATTCAGCTTGATTTAAGTAGGCCAGTTTTGCAAGAGGCACGTGAGGCTCAGAAAAAGGCAAAAAAAGAGGAAGAAGAGCGCAAGAAAAACGAAAAAGATGAGGAGTTTTTACCACAAGGTGGGCTTTCGAATAAAGACATGGCGGATTTCGAAAGGCTTTATTTGCAAGCAAGAAAGAGAATTCATACAGATGAGTATAGCGAAAGCTCCTTAAGTGATGAAACTTTAAAAATAACAGACCAATAAAGGAGAAAAATGGCTTTTTTAAATCCGAAAGATTTTATTATTACTCGCAAGCGTAAACTTTATAAATTTGCGCTTTTCAATAATTCTGCAATTTGTTTTGAATTTAATGAATGGCAAAAAGAAAATGCTGAAGTTAATAATTTAGAA
>CALHCA010000091.1 GCA_937930585.1 uncultured bacterium | reverse complement strand
AAACCAAGCGTAGAACTATTTGGTTTGTCAATTACAGCATAAGCTAGCATAGACTTAAGACCATTACGCCGAGTTTTCTCCATTACTTTCAAGCCCCAAAAAGTATTCTGACGGTTTTCAACAGTTTGCTGCATAATATCACACACCGTACCAAGCGCTACCATATCAAGCAACCATTTCTCTTGGCCAATTGGTAAGCCGTCAAGTCTGGTTTGTAGAGCTTGGATCAATTTAAAAGCTACACCAACGCCCGCGAATTTCTCAGCTTGCGGATATTGATTTTCTTTTCGGCGAGGGTTCACAACCGCCACCGCATTCGGTTGCACTTCAGCAATATTATGATGATCGGTCACAATTGTATCAATTCCAAAGCCTTTCGCAAAATCAATTTCAGCGTGATTTAAACTTCCACAGTCAACTGTTAAAATTAGATTCGTTCCACGCTCTGCGAGCAATTTTACACCTCGCTCGTTCATTCCATAGCCATCTTTAAAGCGATCCGGCAAAAAGTAATCAACATTTTTGAAGCCAAATTTTTCAAAAGCATCCAAAATAATAGTCGAGGCAGAAACTCCATCAACATCATAATCACCATATACAGTGATTTTTTCTTGATTTTTATGAGCAGTAAGTAATCGCTCAACCGCCTTTTCCATATCGGGCAATAAAAAAGGATCGTGCTGATTATCATAATCTGGGTTCAGAAAAGCCTCACGATTCTCTTTTAAAATTCCACGATTCTCTAAAATTTGTTCAAAAATTCGCTCCACCACTTTCTTAAAAAACCTACCTTTTTACAGATTTTTCAATATAATTTCTAGAACGCGAAACACTATTTTGCTCGCGAACTTTTACTACAATTGATTGAAGTTCAGAAAAAAATAAAAAATTCGTATTTGCAAAATAAGTGTATGTATTCTTTTTCTTTTCTCTATACAAAAAACCAACTTTTTCAAGCTTAGCAAGCTCACGCTGAATATTTCCTGGGTCTTCTTTCAAAAGTTTCGCGAGACCGCGAGAATGCATTTTAATTACAGGATACGTCACGAAAAATACAACAATTTTTCGCTTTACTCGTGATGTAATAAAAATATCTAAATCTACCATATACTCGCCTTTTCGTATTTCTATTTTACAAAATTTTCGATATTTTCGCAAGGCTTATTTTAGCATAAAAATATTTTATTTTTCGCTATTTTTGATGTAAAATAAAATATATGGAATTCTATTTTGAAGTTGCTCCGATAAAAATTATTCGCTCAAATAGCGAAGTATTTACATATGCTTCAAAAGAAAAACTTAAAATTGGCCAGATTGTCGAAGTTCCTGTTGGCAAAAAAAATATGACTGGCGTAGTTTGGCGTGAAGTTCAAAAGCCAGATTTTGAGACTCGTGAAATTACAAAAAATATAGAAAAAATAGCAATCCCTGAGCATTTAATTCAGCTTTCAAAATGGATGAAAGAATATTACAACACTCCGCTTGCACAAGTTTTGAGTGGAATTTTACCAAATGGCATTAATAAAAATCGGCGTTTTTCGAAAGTTGAAAAAAGAGAAATGATAGATGAAAAACAAACTAATTGTTCAAATTTTTTATACACAGCTCAGCAAGAAAAAGCCATCAACAAACTTGATAAAATAAATTCAGGAACGATTCTTTTGCATGGAATTACAGGTTCTGGAAAAACTTCAATTTATATCAATCAAGCAAAAAAAACTTTGCAAAATCAAAAATCGGCAATAATTCTAGTACCAGAAATCGCCTTAACTTCGCAATTAGTTTCTAATTTTGAAAAGCATTTTGAAAATATTAAGATTATTCATTCACACCGAACCGAATCAGAACGCCACAAAACTTGGTTAAAAATTTTGCACGATGAAAAACCGCAAATTATTATTGGGGCTCGCTCTGCACTTTTTGCGCCAGTTCGAAATTTAGGTTTAATTGTAATTGATGAATGTCATGAGCCAAGTTTTAAACAAGATCAAACACCAAAATATTCTGCATTACGAGCGAGCAGTTTTTTGGCTTCGAAATTTAATTTTAAAGCAATTTTTGGTTCAGCAACGCCGCTTGTTGAAGATTATTTTCTAGCAGAAATTTCAGCAAAAAACTGTGGAAATGAAATCATAAAACTAACTGAACTTGCTAAAAAAGAAGCCAAACCACCAAAAATTGAACTAATAGATTTAACCAAAAAAGATTCAAAATCACACCGATTCTTTTCAAAAAAAATGCTTACCGAAATGGAGCAAACTTTAAATGAAAATAAACAAGTTTTAATTTATCACAACCGCCGTGGTTCAGCGAGCGTAACACTTTGCCACAACTGCGGATGGACGGCACTTTGCCCGAATTGCCTCATCCCGCTTACTTTACATACAGATAAATTTCAACTAGTTTGCCATATTTGTGGGCATAAAGAGCGGCCACCAACTTCTTGCCCAGATTGTAGCGAAGCGGAAATTATCCACAAAGGAATCGGTACAAAAGCAATCGAAGAAGAAATTCGAAAGCTCTTCCCTCAGAAAAAAATTGCGCGCTTTGATGCGGATAGCGATAAAAATGAAACTGTTGAAAAGCTTTATGATGAAATTCGCAATGGTGAAATTGATATTATTATCGGTACACAAGTTATTGCCAAAGGCTTAGATTTGCCGAACCTAAAAACTGTTTGCGTAGTTCAGGCAGATGCCGGTTTAGCTTTACCCGATTTTACTTCAAGTGAGCGAAATTTTCAGTTAATTTCACAAGTGATTGGTCGTGTTGGGCGACATTCTAATGAATCAAATGTGATTATTCAAACTTATCAGCCTGAAGCTCCATCAATTCAATTTGGCTTAAATCAAGATTACGCTGGATTCTATAATTTCGAAATTAAAAATCGCCAAAAACAAAATTATCCACCATTTGTTTATTTATTAAAACTAACTTGCGTTTATAAAACTGAAAAATCAGCGATTTTAAATGCACAAAAGGAAGCTAAAATAATTCGTGAAAAATTCAAAGGCAAAGTTCAAATCTTCGGACCGACTCCAGCTTTTTACGAAAGAATTGGAGAAACTTATCGTTGGCAAATTATCATTAAGAGCAAAAAACGCGCACCACTTCTCACAATTGCGCGCGAATTTCAAGGCAAGTCACAATGGCGAGTTGACTTAGATCCACCAGGATTAATTTAATTATCTTTTTTCGAAATGTCAAAAACATAATTCTTTAAATAATCTAAATTATCTTTTCTTGCTCCATCTTTCGTCATTTTGCCAGATTTTACCTTTTCAATGTCTTCAAGTATAAATCCAGTCAGCTCGCCAAATTCAACTATGCTTGGCAAAAATTTGTTATCAGGGCTAGAAAATCCTCGACCTTCAGAGATCATTCGTCCGTAATAATCTTTCGCAAGATATTCTACACCTTCGTAATTATCCATTTCGAAAAATATCAACGCAAGATAAATCAACGCCGAAAACATTTCCCTGTCATTTTTTGGTTTTATTAGATCTAAAAAATCTGTAATTTCTTTCATGAAATAACTCCTTATATTTTAGCAAAAATTGATCTAACAATTTGGTCAGGCATATTATCAAAATACCTATCCGTTGAAGATCCTAATTCTATGCCAAACTCCTTTTCGATATTTGTAGTTATTTCATCCATATTACCTCCTAATAAAACAAATGGCGTATACCGGAAATCCACTAATCACAATTTCTAACCTTAATTGTAGTGTGCACATATACACGCTGTCAAGTACTTTTTGCTTTTAATATATAAAAATGGTATAATAAAAACAATGAAAAAAGAAGATATTATAACCTTGCCTAACCAGAATTTGCGCAAAAAATGCGAACGCGTGCATATCATTACAGATGAAGTTCGCCAAATTGTGCAAGATATGATTGATGCCAGCCTTGATTGGGAAAATGCCCACCCGCATGAAATTTCAGCTGCAATTGCTGCACCACAAATTAACAAACTCTACAAAATCATTATTGTTCGAAGTGATTTAGATGATAAAAATAACAAGGAATTTACCGCTTTAATCAACCCCGAAATTACAAAATTCGAAGGAAAAACCGTTGAAGATTTCGAAGGTTGCCTTTCAATTAAAGGAATTTATGGTAAAGTTCCGCGAGCTTCAAAAATTCGCGTTAAAGCGCTTGATATTTATGGAAATGAAGTTCGAATTAAGGCTGAAGATTTTCTCGCTCGCGTTCTTCAGCATGAAATCGACCACACAAACGGTGTTCTCTTTATCGACCATATTCGCGACAAAAAAGACGCGTTTTACCGTTTAGATGAAGATGGCGAATTGCAGTCACTAAACTACGAGAAAGACATCAAAAATAACTCTGATTTATGGGAGGATTTATAGTTGAAAAATCCTATAATTTTCTTTGGTACAGAAGATTTTTCGGCCGTTTCGCTCCAAAAATTAATTGACGAAAATTTCGAAATTGCTGGAATTATTACTAAACCAGATTCTAAAAAAGGTCGTGGCCAAAAACTTCAATCGCCAAAAGTTAAGAAAATTGGTGAAAATTTTAAAATCCCCGTTCTTCAACCACAAAAAATGAATGAAATTATCGAATTTGTGCAGAATTTTGAAAATCCAGTGGGTGTTTTGGTTTCGTTCGGACGAATTATTCCGCAAGAAATAATCGATTTGTTTACACCCGCAATAGTTAATGTCCACCCTTCACTTCTACCAAAATATCGCGGGCCAAGCCCAATTGAAAGTGCAATTTTAAATGGCGATACGAAAACTGGCGTTTCGCTAATGAAACTTTCGAAAGAAATGGATGCCGGCGATGTTTATTCGCAAGAAGAAATTAAACTTTCGAAAACAGAAACTGCCAGTGAGCTTTATAAAATTTGTGGTAAGATTGGGGCTGAAATGTTGGTGCGAGATTTACCAAAGATTATTTCTGGCGAGCTAAAAGGTGAAAAACAAGATAGTTCACGAGCTGAATATTGCCAACTTCTTAAAAAAAGCGATTCGATTTTAAATCCAGAAAATCAAACTGCAAAACAAGCAGAACAGCAAATTCGCGCTTTCGAAATATTCCCGAAAAGCAAAATTCAAATCAATAACTATTTAATAGTTGTTAAGACTGCGAAAGTAGTAAGCTCAAATCCCGAAAATTCGCCTTTAACACTTAAATTTGCTGATAACGAATTTCTAGAAATAAAAACGCTTCTTACCCCAAACGGCAAAGAAGCAACTGCGCAGAGCTTTATAAACGGATATTTAAAATAATTTCACAAAGAAAAAACCGTGTTTAGTTGCACGGTTTTTGAATTTTAACTAAAAATTTTATCAATATTAGCTTTAAGTTCGTCTTGCATTTCCTTCATTACGATTGTTGTAATTTGATTAAAATCTGGGCGGTTAATTTCAAGCCATTTCATTGAAGCAAATTCTGCAATAGTTTGGCGATTTTCCTGCCCACCATTTTGTTGAGTGAGCGCTATAAATGCACGGTCGTTTCGAAAATCTGGCACATTAATCATTAGCCAATTATCTACAAACCCTGGAGCGTCATCGATAATTTTTTCAAACTCTTCAAGCTTTTCATTCGAAAATCCATCTGTTATGCGCTCGCCAACACGAGTTTCAAGTTCCTCCTGAACATGTTGTTTAAAAACTGCTGCTTCTTGCGGAGACATTCGTTCAATGCCAATTCCTTCAAAAAATTTGTCGTCTAATTGAAACATTCTCTTTTTCCTTGTTTAGTTATTTCTATTTTAGCACAAGCAAAATGTTTTTCAAATTATTTATTATATTATCTAGTCTTTAAGTTTACGAGCAACAACTTCACGAGTAAAGAATTCAAGCTTGTCGCCAACTTCAAGCTGGATTTTCTTTTTAGTTTTCAACGAAAGACCACACATTTCACCCTCAATAACATCTTTCGCTTCTTGCTGCTGGCGCTGAACATGTGAAACTTCAACTTCAGCAATTTGCTCTTTCTTTCGAATTACGCGAGCGAGCAATCCAGCATAAACACGGCCTGATTTAACTTCTCCACCAGCAATAATTTCTTCTTTCATTGTACGGAAAACACCTTTAACTTCCAGCGATCCAATTTCAGTTTCAACAACTTCTGGCGCAAGAAGTTTTTCCATTTCGGCACGAGCATCATCAAGAAGTTCATAGATAACTTTATAAATTCGAACTTCAACGCGATCACGAGTAGCGATTTTCTTTATTGCAGGAGGTAGCTCAACATTAAATCCATAAATAATTGTTTTATCGCCAGCAGCAGCTAAGTGAATATCGTTTTCAGTAATATTTCCAATTCCACTACTTACAACGTTTAAATTAACTTCGCCACCAGTTTCAATCAAGCGTAAACTGTCCGAGACAGATGTAAGTGAACCTTGAACATCGGCTTTAATTACAATATTGAAATCTTCAGCATCATGTTTCTGGTTCATCATTTTCAATAAATCTGCACCCGTAACATTGGCAGTCGCAGCATTCTGAGCGGCTTCAATTTTAGCTTTTTGAGCAAGATTTCGAGCTTCTTTCTCATTCTTCACCACTTTAAAGACATCACCAAATTGTGGTAGTTCTTTAAAACCAGTTACAGTTACAGGAGTTGAAGGACCTGCAGTCTTAAGAGCTTCTCCCTTATAGTCTTGAAGGGTTCGAACTTTTGCATAAGTTGTCCCAGCAACTAAAAATCCACCTTGTTTTAAGTTTCCATGTTCAACAAGAAGAGAAACAACTGAACCTTTCCCAACCTCCATATGCGATTCAATCACTAAGCCTTCAGCAGGAATATCAACATCAGCGCGCAGTTCCTCTAAATCAGCAGTTAAAATAACCATATCAAGAAGGTCATCGATCCCATCACCATTTTTTGCCGAGATTGGCACCATAGTAACATCACCACCCCACTCCTCTGGCATCAATCCACGTTCAGAAAGCTCTGCCATTACGCGATCTTTATTTGCAGTGTCTTTATCCATTTTATTGATTGCAACAACAATTTTTGCGTTAGCATTTTGAGCAAATCTAATTGCTTCAACAGTTTGAGGTTTAACACCGTCATCGGCCGCAACAACAATAATCACAACGTCAGTTAAAGTAGCTCCGTGTTGGCGGAGTGCCGCAAAAGCCTCATGCCCTGGTGTATCAAGAAGTGTAATTTTTCGGCCTTTTCTTTCAGTTTGATAAGCTGAAATATGCTGAGTAATTCCGCCAGCCTCGCCAGAAACAGTTTTTGTACCGAGAATCGTATCAAGAAGTGTAGTTTTTCCATGGTCAACATGCCCCATCACCGCTACAATTGGTGGCCGAGGTTTTGCATTTTCAGAAACTTCATGCATTTTTTGCAATCGAGAAGTTACAACATCAGCTTTTGCTTTTTTCTTAAGTTCAACATCTTTTAAACCAAGTTCTTCAACCACAATCACAGCAGTTTCGAAATCAATTCGTTGATTAATAGTTGCAACAATTCCATTTTTAAAAAGCTCACCAATCAAAGTTGTAACAGGGAGATTTAAAGCTCCAGCTAACTCATCAACAGTAATTGAATCTGTGATATTTACGATTTTCTTCTGACTCATACAACCTCCTCTGGTTTTTTATTTTTCTTAAGCTGAAGTTCGGAAACCGATTTCAGAACCGATTTCCGACTATTCAGCGCAAGAATAATTTTGAATTATTTTGCAAGGCTAAGAGAAATTTTTCGATTCTCTTTATCGATATCAATAACTACAAATTCTTTACGCTCATTAAGAGTAAAGATGTTTTCTGGGTTGATATCGTTACCTTTTCCAAGTTCTGAAACGTGAACAAGAGCTTCAATCGCTGGACTGATTTTTACAAAAGCACCAAATGGTGTAATTCGAGTTACAGTTCCTTCAACCTTTGAACCTTTTTTGAATTGCTCAACTTCTGAAAGCCATGGGTCTTCAGTTAGTTGTTTCATCGAAAGGCTTAAGCGATCTTTATCGATTGCGATAATTTTTGCCTTAATTGTATCACCGATTTTTACATAATCTTTTGGATTATTTACGCGTTCCCAAGAAATTTCAGAAATGTGAACCAAGCCTTCAATTCCTTCAATATTTACAAAAACGCCAAAATCTACAACGCCAGTAGCAACACCTTCAACTTCATCTCCAATTTTCAAGCTGTCAAATCGTTCATTTAAACCATCTTTGATAGCCTCTTTTTCACTAAAGATAAGTTTATTAGTTTTGCGGTCTGCATCAAGAATTCGAACGTTAATTGGCTTATCAATAAGCGCATTTAATCGGCTCAAAATCTCATCTTTATCGCTTGCGCCAACTCGTGGGTAGTGTTCTGCTGAAAGTTGAGAAACAGGTAAGAATCCGCGAATTCCTTCATATTCAACTAGCAAACCACCTCGGTTAGCATCAAATGGAATAATTTCGATAATTTCGCCATTTTCCATTTTTTCGATAACTTCTTCCCAACCGCGATCTTTTGCAGCTTTTCGAAGAGAGAGCAACGACATTCCGTTGTCCATTTCAGTATCAACAACGCTTGCTGTTACTGTTTCACCTTCAACAAGGTTTTTTGAATGACCAGCTTCTCGGCGAGGAACAAATCCAACGCCTTTTGCTCCTAAGTCAATTAAAATCTCGTGTTTGCGAACTGAAAGAATTGTCCCCTCAACAGTTTCGCCTTGGTTTAGTTGGTTTGCGCTCTCTGGAGCAGACGCCAACAATTCGTCCATTGTTATTTTTTTGGCTGTTGCCATTAGTCTTTAAGACTCCTTCCTTAATTGTATTTCTTTGAACATAGCTAAAATTAACCTGCCCAATAGATTGCTACCATTTTAACATTTTAGGCCGAAAAAATCAAGCGTTTTAAAAGGTTGAATTTTTAACTTTTTCATCGTAAAATAGAGTCATGGTTATTACAATTGATACGGGTGGAACAAAAACTTTATTGGCGGGATTTTCGAAAGAAGGCAAACTTTTAAAATCTTTCGAATTTCAAACGCCAAAATCTCAGCAAAAATATCTTGAAATTATTGAAAAAGTTATTAAAAAAGAATTTTCAGAACAACTCAAAGCAGGCGAAATTCAAGCAATTTCTTGTGCTGAACCCGGAATTATCGAAAATGGTGTAATTTTATGGGCAAAGAATTTACGCTGGCAGAATTTTAATATAAAAGATGAGCTCTCAAAAATATTTCCAAATATTAAAATTTTAGTTGAAAACGACGCCAATCTTGCTGGGCTTTTCGAAAGTAAAAAATTCAAAAATAAAACTCAAAATATTCTTTATATTACGCTTTCAACAGGGATTGGCTCAGGGGTGATAACAGATGGAAAAATTAACCAAGGCCTAAAAAATAGCGAAATTGGGCGAATCCCGATTGAATTTGATGGCCGAGTACGAGAATGGGAAGAATTTGCGAGCGCGCGGGCAATTTTTAATGTTTACGGTAAATATGCGAGCGAGATTTCGAAACCACGACAATGGCAAAATATTGCCGATAGAATTTCGCGCGGATTTTTAGTGATAATTCCAATAATTCAGCCAGAGGTAATTATTATCGGTGGTAGCCTTGGTGAAAATTTTAAAAAATTCGATCTTTTTTTAGAACAAATTGTTCGCGAAAACCTACCCGAAGGAATTTATTGCCCAAAAATTATTCAAGCCCAAAAGCCACGTGAAGCGGTAATTTACGGTTGTTTCGAATTTGCAAAAGAGGTGTTGGATTTTTAATGAATTTGGAATTTGTTGAAAAATTACGTAAGGACTTTCCTCAGTTTAATTTTGAAGAAAGTGATGATTTCTATTGGTCAAAGAAAGAAAATACAATTTTTTTCGAACCAGAATCTTCAAATTTTCATCTGTTAATTTTACATGAATTAGCTCACGCGTTGCTTGGCCACGAAGATTTTCGGCTTGATATTGAACTCCTTAAAATGGAGTCCGAGGCTTGGGAGCTCGTTCGAAATAACCTTATAAGTCAATATGGGTTTTGTTTTAGTTCGAATTTAGCTGAAAGCAAGCTTGACACTTACCGAGATTGGCTACATAAAAGAAGTCTCTGCCCAAAATGCAAGCTAAATGGTTTTCAGCAAAAAGATTTAACATATAAGTGTCCCGCTTGCGGAACCGTCTGGCAAAATAATGATTCCCGTTTTAAAAGTTTGCGGCGAAAAATAAAATAAAATCACGCATTACTTCGAAAGCGTGATTTTATTTATAAATCTTTTTAAGCTACACGAACTTCAATTTTCGACTCTTCAGAATCTTCGGTCATTGGAATCTTTGTCGTAGCTGGACCGCGGCGGCTAATTCGACCGCCCTTTTGCCCTGCGATTTTTGCAAGTTCACGGTTCGCAGCAAATCCGCCAGTTGTTCCATTTTTACCGCCTTTTTGCCCAATTCGTGAATAAAAATCTTTTCCATATTTTGCTTTATTAGTTGCAGCTGCCTTTGCGCCGCCCGCCTTTGTTCCGGCCATTTAATCTCCTTTGTTTTATTAAAATCTAATCTATTTTTGATTATGTTTTAATTATAGCACAACTTATGCTTTTTGTCAATATTTACATAAGAGCTTTTTTATTTTATTATAATGTTTTTGTATTTCTAATCTGTTTATGTTATAATTTTCTTATGATTTTTCGAATAAATAATGAGTTTTATCGTAAGTTACCTAAGCAGATTTGTATATTTTTCTTACCAAAATCAATAAAAACTAAAACACAAAATAAGGCGATTTTAGAGCTCAAAAAACAACTTTCGAATACTTTACCGAATTTTACCAAAAACGAGCTAGAAGAGTATAAAAATAGTATTATAAATGTAAAATTCTGGCACGGAACTGGAGGTTTTGAATATAACTCTAGTGGAAATATTACACCAATTTTTGACAATATTTTGAAAAATGGATTAAAAACCCAGCAAGATGACTACTTAATTATTTATTCTAAAAAATTAAGTATGAAATCAATATCTCTAGTAACTAAAAGAATTATCGCTAGATGCTATGCAGATAATCATAATTTTAAGAATCCTAAAACTTTTCGTTTTGGCGATAGTATTTTTTGGATTGTGCGACATTACACAAAAATGTATGTTTTAGCATATACAATACTTGCTCCGCGTTCACTTATGAATATTCTCAATTGGAGAAAGAAAAATAAAATCAATTCAAAAAAATCTTGGAGCGGAAAAGTAAATAAATCCTGCAAAAATACATGGGAGTCTTTTGAAAAATACTCTGATATTAAAGCAAATTTCCCAGTAATTCTTGGCATTAAAAACCTAAACAAAACTGCAAAACTACCAAAAATATTTAGCGAAACTGAAATTCGTTCTTTAGAAAATATTCCTTTTGAAGATATTATTCACATAGAAATTCCTCTTGAAAAATACAATGAATTAAGTAATAAAATTCGAAAATATAACCAAAAAGTTAAAATATTTCCTATTGAATTAGGTGAAGTATTTGAATATAAAAGTATAAAATAAGTTGTGACACTATTTTTTACTAGTATTTTTTAAAGCCAAAAAAATAAATAACGAAAAAACTCCACCGGTTAGGAGGAGTTTTTTATAATTCGGCACCGTGCTATTTTCCCACTTTCGTAGTATGCTCGCCGCTACTGGGCTTAACTTCTGTGTTCGGAATGAGAACAGGTGTTTCCCCAGCGCCATGGGCACCGAAAAAAGGTTTTGCGCTTCAACTCGCCACAAATCACTAAGCGGTGAGCCAAAACCTCATTTCGATGTCCTTGGTATTATTTTGGTAATGCCAAGATTTTAGATTGACTAGCGATTATCTTTGATAATCACCAAACACTAGTTAAGTCTACCATATTCACGCCAATAATACAAGATTATTTTAGTGAATATGGACATAAAAAGGCGATTGGACTATTAGTACGCTTCGGCTAGCCTGTTACCAGGTTTACACCTTGCGCCTATCAAACAGATCATCTTTCTGTGTCCTCATGGGATTCCTAATCTTGGAGTCAGTTTCGCGCTTAATATGCTTTCAGCGCTTATCTTAACCGAACATAGCTACTCGACACTGCAGCAGGTGGCCACAATCGATACACCAGAGGTTCGTTCATCTCGGTCCTCTCGTACTAGAGACAAATCTCCTCAAGAATCCTACGTCCATGCCGGATATAAACCGAACTGTCTCACGACGTTCTGAACCCAGCTCGCGTACC
>CALHCA010000090.1 GCA_937930585.1 uncultured bacterium | reverse complement strand
CTTGATCCTAAAATTGAAGTTCGAAAAATTGAAGGTCAAGTTGATGATTTAATGGAGGAAATTCGAAAGCGAATTTCGAAAAATCAGCGCGTTTTGGTGACAACTTTAACCAAGCGGATGGCAGAAGATCTGAGCGGATTTTTAGAAGAAAATGGTGTGAAAACGGCATACATTCATAGCGAAATTGACACGTTGGAGCGTGGTGATATTTTGCGTGATTTGCGCAGTGGAGTTTATGATGTTTTGGTGGGAATTAACCTTTTGCGTGAAGGTTTGGATCTGCCAGAAGTTTCACTGGTGGCAATTATGGATGCCGATAAAGAAGGCTTTTTGCGTTCAGAAAGTGCGTTGATTCAAACAATTGGGCGTGCGGCTCGGCATGAGAATGGCAAGGTGATTATGTATGCTGATAAAATTACGCGTTCGATGCGACTTGCAATTGATGAAACGAGCCGTAGGCGAGAGATTCAGCAAAAGTATAATCTTGAAAATGGAATTACGCCAAAAAGTGTGGCTAGCGAGATTAGTGAAGGTTTGCGCGCGATTATTCCGCAAAAAGACAAAAAACCAAAATTAGATTTAAGGAAAATTCCGCGTGAAGAATGGAATAACTTGATTCAAGATTTAACAAACCAAATGAATCTTGCAAGTGCAAATTTACTTTTCGAAGAGGCGGCGGATTTACGAGATCAGATTGCAGAGATCAGAAAAAAGATGGCGAAATAGGAGGTTTATGAAATTTATTAATCAAAAAGACAAGAAAGTTTTTACAATAATTGCAGTTTCGTTGATTATCTTATGGAATTTAATTCTTTCGACTGAAGTAATTTTTCTTCACCAAAGAAATAATGAGACTGTTGAAAATTCGGGCGAAATTAATGCCACTCAAATGAATTTAATAAACGAGCTAAATCAACGAATCGAAAAACTTGAGAAAAAATAAACTTAAATACTTCCAGTTTTTTTGGGAGTTTTTACTTTAAAAATCTTTCGAAAAGTGATATACTTAAGTGTATGGAAAAAATATCAAAAGATGAAGTTAAGCATTTGGCGGATCTTTCGAGTATTTCGCTAAGCGAAGAAGAAATTTCGAATCTTCAAACTGATTTGGGAAATATTGTTGAATATATCGAGCAACTTAGCGAATTAAACACAGATGGCGTTGAACCAACTTATTCGGTTTCGAAAAATCAAAATGTTTGGCGAGAAGATGAAATTGATGATTATGGTGTAAAACGAGATGAGCTTTTAAAGTTGGCGGGTGAAAATGTTGAAGATAATCAGGTAAAAGTTCCAAAGGTTTTGTAGGAGAATTATGACGAATATTTTTGAAATTAGAGAACAAATTCTATCTGGAAAGAAGACTGCAGTTGATTTTATTAAAGAAGCTATTTCAAAGGCAAAAAATGCTGAAAAATTCAATGCTTTTACGAGCTTGACCGAAGAGCGAGCTTTAGTACGAGCGCAAGAAATTGATGAAAAAATTTCGAAAGGTGAAAAAGTTGGTGAATTAGCAGGTGTTCCTTTTGTCGCGAAGGACAATTTTTTGGTATTTAGTTCGCCTTCAACGGCTTCAAGTAAAATGTTGAAGAATTTCGAAACACCGATTCAAGCGACTGCGGTTGAAAAACTTGAAAAAGCCGGTGCAATTTGTATTGGAAAGTCAAATTTGGATGCTTTTGCTCACGGTGGTTCAACTGAGAACTCAGCTTTTGGTGTTACTAAAAATGCTTTTGATGAAATGCGAGTTGCTGGAGGCTCATCTGGTGGTTCGGCAGTGATTACTGCTCTTGATATCGTGCCTTTTGCGCTCGGTACTGATACTGGTGGTTCGATTCGTCAGCCGGCCAGCTTTAACGGTGTTTATGGCGTAAAACCAACTTATGGCACAGTTTCACGATTTGGTGTAGTAGCGATGGCTTCTTCAACCGATACAATTGGTGTTTTCGCAAAAACTGCCAAAGAAAGTGAACTCGTGATGCGTATTATGGCTGGTCTTGACGCACGCGACGCAATGACTTTACCTAATTTTTGGCAAGAAGAAAAAGCTCCAAAAAAGGCAAAAATTGGAGTAGTTAAAGAATTCCTTGGTGAAGAGATTGATTCGGAAGTTCGAAAAATAACGGAAGATTATATTGAAAAAATGCGAAAAGCTGGACATGAGATTGTGGAAGTTTCTCTACCAATGAGTAAATATTCGCTCGCTATCTATTATATTATTGTTCCGGCTGAGGTTTCTTCAAACTTAGCGCGATATGATGGAATTCGCTATGGCTTACGTTCGAAATCTGCTCAAAACTTGGGCGAGGTTTTTGGTAAGTCTCGCGATGAAGGTTTTGAAGCTGAGAATAAACGCCGAATTATGATTGGTTCGTATGTTCTATCAAGTGGATTTTATGATGCGTATTATTCGAAGGCGCAAAAAGCTCGCACTCTTTTGATCGACGAATTTAATAAGCTTTTCGAAGAAGTTGATTTTTTGGTTGGCCCTGTTGCACCGACTCCTGCGTTTAAGATTGGTGAAAATGCTCATGATCCAGTAAAAATGTATCTAGCTGACATCTTGAGTGTACCAGCTTCACTTGCTGGGCTTCCTGCGGTTTCTGTTCCGGCTGGTAAAACTGAAAATGGCTTACCTGTTGGCGTTCAAATTATCGGAAAGATGAAATCGGATGCAAAAATTCTAGCCTTAGCTGATGAATTGGAGAAAAACTAATGGATTTAGTGATTCTTTCGGT
>CALHCA010000089.1 GCA_937930585.1 uncultured bacterium | reverse complement strand
TATTTTAACAAATTACAAAATTAAATATAAAATAGAAAAGAGCAAAATTGGTGTAAAATTTTTAATTGATTTGTTGAAAAAATAACTTACGCTATTATCCTTCAAATTTTAAACATGCTTAAGTTTATTTTAACACGCTCGGTTGAAAAAAATAGCTAAAAATGTTATAATTTTTAAGATGAAAAAGCCAAAAACTTCTGCTAAAAATATTGTTAATCGTCGAGCACGATTCGATTATGAACTCAGCGACGAGCTTGTTGCCGGAATGAGCTTGCGTGGAGTTGAAGTTCGTGCGGTGCGTGATGGCCGCGTTAGTTTAAAGGGCGCTTTCGTAACTCTTCGAAAGGGCAGAAAAGGCGATGAGCTATGGCTTAATAATGCGAGTTTCTCACTCAAAAATCAGGGTGAAGGAATTTTGAAAGCTGATACAATTGACACTTCACCAAAAAAACTACTCGCAACTCGCAAACAAATTGAGGATTTTTCGAACCAAAAGAAGGCGGGTTTCACAATTGTGCCAATTAAAATTTTAGCTGAGAGCCGCTTTATTAAAATTGTGATCGCACTCGGAAAAGGTAAAAAACAATATGACAAGCGTGAAACTTTAAAACGTCGCCAATCTGAACGTGAAAATGCAAGAATGTTAAAGAGGTATTAGATGAAAATTTTTTCTTGGAATGTTAATGGAATTCGTGCGGTCGAGAAAAAGGGAAATTTAGCTAAGTTTTTAAGCGTAAAAAATCCTGATATCGCATGTTTTCAAGAGATAAAAATCGACGAAACGCAAATTTTGAAAGAGAATTTTGACGAAAAATATCCTGAATATTTTAAATTTTATTCTCACGCCGAACGAAAAGGTTATGCGGGAACAGCAATCTGGTCAAAGCAAAAACCGCAAGCAATTTTGCGAAATTTTCCAAAAAAAATTTTAGAAAATTTTGAACTTAGCGATAATTTTGGCGACGCCTCAACCGAAGGACGAATTTGTGCCGCAAAATTTAATAATTTCTGGCTAATTACAGTTTATACTCCAAACACTAAAAACGATTTGGGACGCTTGAAATTGCGAGAAAATTGGGATGCAGCCTTTTTGGCTTTTTCGAAAGGTCTAGAAAATGGCGAATTTTCAAGAGAAGATTTTGCAGAAAATTTAGAAATTATTGAAGAAAATCCACAAGATATTTTTAAGCCAAGTTCAGTTATTTTTTGTGGTGACTTAAATGTTGCACACGAGGAAATTGACCTTTCGAACCCAAAAGCTAATCGCGGAAAACACGGTTTTACAGATGAAGAGCGGCTTGGATTTTCTAATTTCTTAAAAGCCAATTTATTTGATATTTTTCGAAATCAAAACCCAGAAAAGGCCGAAATTTACACTTGGTGGAGTCATTTTGCAAAATCTCGTGAACGAAATGTTGGCTGGCGGATTGACTATTTTGTTGTTTCGAAATCATTAAAATCAGAAAAAAATAAAGCTGAAATTCACAACGAAATTATAGGGAGCGATCATTGTCCAATTTCGCTGGAGCTTAAAGATGTTTGATTTTTGGCAAGTTCAATCTTCGAAATTACTTTTTCCTGAAATTGCTTGGAATAAACCCGAGCAAAAAGCACATGCGGGCAAACTTTTGATTATCGGTGGCGGGGCAGGGGCTTTTCGCGGACTTGCAACTTCCCATCAAACTGCCTTAAAAACTGGCATTGGAGAGGTTCGAATTTTATTGCCAGACAGCTTAAAGAAAGATATTAAAATTGATTCAAATGAACTAATCTTTGCAAAAAGCAACCTTTCTGGCGGATTTTCGAATGAAGCTTGGGCAGATTTTACAGCTGGAGAAGAGTGGGCAGATTCTATTTTATTTATTGGAGACACGAACAAAAACTCTGAAACGGCAATTCTTTTCGAAAAATTTATTCTTGAAAGCGAGAAGCCTGTTTTTATTGCTCGCGATGCAGTCGACATTTTACTTGATTCTTTTAGTGAGATTTTGTTAAAAGAGAATATAAGTATATTGGCAAGCTTCGCGCAACTTCAAAAGATTTTTTCGAAAGTTTTTTACCCAAAAGTTCTAACCTTCTCGATGAATCTTTCGAATATTGTTGAAGTTCTGCATAAATTTACGCTTTCTTATCCTGCCCAAATTTTAACTTTAAATAACGAAAATTTTATTATTTCTGAAAATGGCAAAGTTTTTTCATCTCCGTTAAATTCTACTTTAAACTTAAGGAAGCTTTCACCTATCCAAATTTGGTCGGGCGAAATTCCTACAAAAATTGCAGTTTGGCAAATTTGGAATAAAAACCAGAGGTCAAAAGCCGCAATTACGGCAATCTCGTCTTGATTTTTTAAAACATAAGTATTATAATTAATTTTATAATACGAGATTTTTATGATTGAAATGAAGATAGCTCGCCAAGATAAGGCAGAGAAAAATATTGAAAAAATAAAGAAAAATCCTCAAAAAGAGAAAGCTTTATTAGAGAATCCTAAAAAATCACGTTTTTCACTTTCGAAATTATCGAAAAAACAAAAAATTAGTTTAATTATTGATATAATATTTCTAATTTTAGTTATTGTTTTTAGTTTTTTGTTCTTTTTTAGAAAACCAGAAAGCGCACCCGTGAAAAATCCAGCCCCAAAAAGCCAAAAAACTGAGCCAAAAAAGAAAGCTAAACCAGAAAAATTTTATTCAAAATTATCTGGAGTTGAGGTTTCTGAAAAATCGCTCGAAAATGCACCAGTTTTTGGTGTTATGATTGAAAACTCAATTCCAGCAAGACCACAATCTGGACTAAGCCAAGCTGAGGTTGTTTTTGAAGCAATTGCTGAAGGTGGAATTACACGTTTTTTGGCTCTATATCAGCAAAATAAGCCTGAGCTATTAGGACCCGTTAGAAGCGTTCGCGGTTATTATATTGATTGGGCTTCAGGATTTGATGCCTCGATTGCTCATGTTGGTGGGCCAGGAGATGCTTTGGTAAGAATGCGAGACGGCAAACATAAAGATATGGATGAATTCTTAAACACACAGACCTTTTGGCGTTCAAAAAATCGCTATGCGCCTCATAATGTCTATACGAATTTTACAAATCTATCAGCATTAGGCTCTTCGAAAGGTTGGAATTCTTCGAATTTTGAAGGTTTTAGTCGAAAAGAAGACTCACCAGCAAAAGAGAAGAATGCAACCCAAATTCAGGTTAATATTTCAGGTTTTTCTTATAATTCAACCTATGTTTACCGAGAAAACTGTAATTGCTATTTGCGAAGTCAGGCCGGAGTCGCCCATACAGATGCGAATGGAACTCAAATCTCAACGAAAACCCTAATTGTTTTAAAAATGGAAAACAGGCTAGCTACAGACAGATATCATAATGTCTACGGGAATATTGGGAGTGGAGTAGCGATTGTATTTCAAGATGGAGTAGCTCAAGAAGTGAAATGGGTAAAATCAAGTGAAAGCTCCCC
>CALHCA010000088.1 GCA_937930585.1 uncultured bacterium | reverse complement strand
AAAAGTTTTGCTCGTTAAACCAACAACTTTTTATAATGAAACGGGTTTTTCGGCGCGGGCAGTTTGCGATTTTTATAAAGTTGATTTTCGAAAGGATTTTTTAGCGATTCATGATGATCTCGATTTAGATTTTGGTACGATTCGTGTTCGAAAAAGTGGTAGTTCAGCTGGAAACAACGGTTTGAAATCTTTAATTTCAGTTTTTGGTGAAGATTTTCCAAGAATCAAAATTGGCATCGCTAATGAATTTTTGCCAAAAATTGGTGCAATGAATTTTGTTCTTGCAAAATTTTCGAAAAGTGAAAGCGAAAAACTACCCCAGATTTTTGAAGTTTGCGAAGATTTTGTTGAAAAATTCGCGAAAGATTCGCTTCAAAATGATAAAATAACAGTCTAAATAGATTTTTAATTAGTTTTATGCTAAAATTATAGAAGATTTAGGAAAATTAAGGAGAGCAATAAATGAACGAAAATAGCGGAACGGAATCGAGAGAGAGAGAGAGAGAGAGAGAGAGAGATCTCCAAAATCTCTCAAATGAAGAGTTGATTAAAGAACTTAAAGAAAAAGAACTTCAAATTAAAAAGCTTGTTGGCGGCGGTTTTATGGCAGCTAAAGTTCACAATGAGCTTTTTGAAATTCCTTCAGAAGAACGAGACCAAGATGAGATTAAAGATGGTTATCAATTAAAATTTGTTGGTAAAGATTATGCTAAGCTTCAAGCTGGACTAAAAACCGAAACCATCATCACACCAGACACCACACACAATTCAAAGCCAGAGAATGCCAACAGTGAAAATATCTTCATCACGGGCGACAATTTGGACGCACTTAAACACCTTGAAAACGCTTATTCTGGCAAGGTTGATGTGATTTATATCGACCCACCATATAACACTGGTAGCGACGGCTTTGTTTATGCTGATAATTTTAAATTTTCTGATGGTGATTTTAAAGAAAAACTCAACTTAACTGAAGAAGAAATTTCACGTGTGCGTGCGCTAAACGGCAAAAGCTCACACTCTGCGTGGCTAACTTTTATGTTGCCACGATTAATGATTGCAAAACGGCTTTTGAGCGATACTGGCGTGATTTTTATTTCGATTGATGACAATGAGCAAGCAAATCTTAACATGATTATGACAGAAATATTTGGAGAGAATAATTTTGTAGCAAATATGCCCAGAAAAACACGATCTTCTGCCACAACAAAATCTGATGCAGAAATCCAAAAGCTTAATGATTATGTTATTATGTATTCAAAACGAGAAAATATACCTTTAAAATTAAAAATTATAGGACAAAAAAAATACCCACTTACAGATGATCGAGGAGATTTCTATATAGTACCTCTACAAGATAATGGACCTCATGGAACAAGGGCAGCACGACCAAACTTGTATTATCCAATATATGTTTCACTCGATAATTCTATTATAGACAATAAACCGTTTAGCAATTCAATTAAAGTACTCCCAGGAACGCATCAAAGACAAGAGGGGTGCTGGATGTGGTCTCCTAAAAAATTTG
>CALHCA010000087.1 GCA_937930585.1 uncultured bacterium | reverse complement strand
CACTTTCGCATTATGATTTTTATAGATTGAATGATTATGGAATTATGGAAATGGAGCTTGCTGAAAATTTAAGTAATCCAAAAAATGTAACAGTGGTTGAATGGGCTGGCGATCTAGCTGAAATTTTACCAAAAAAACATTTGAAGCTGGTTTTTGAAAGTTTAAATGAAAATCAAAGAAAAGTTAAAGTGAGAGAGACATAATGATTTTATTTCTAGATACATCAACAGAGAAATGCAAAATTTGGCTTGATGAATTTTTTTTCGAAAAAGAATTAGGTCGAAATATGGCGCGAGATATTCTGGCTTTTTTAGAGGAATGTTCTAATTCTATTGGCAAAAAATATGAAGATTTTACTGGAATTGGTTTTTTTGCAGGGCCAGGGAGTTTCACAGGTTTGAGAATTGGAGCTTCAGTTGTGAACACTTTAGCTGATGGTTTAGGAGTTCCAATTGTTGCGGTAAAGAATTATGAAAATTGGCGAGAAATTGCTTTCAAAAGCTTAAAAAATGGTAAAAACGATAAAATCGCACTACCTTTTTATGGTAGAGATGCACATATAACGAAACCGAGGAAGTAATGAAAAATAGATTTTTAGTAGTTATTGGAAAAATTATTCAGGCAGTTTCAAGATTAAAAGGTGGCGGTTCGGCATTGCCTGGGCTTGTTATGGAAAAAATTAATCCGAATTTTATTTCGAACATGTTAAAAGACTTAAAATATGGTGTTGTGGTAATTAGTGGAACGAACGGAAAAACTACAACTACAAAAATGGTTGTTGAGTTGCTCGAAAGCCAAGGGCTAAATGTATTCTCAAATAAAACTGGTTCGAATTTTGTTCGCGGTGTGGGTGCGGCAATTCTTTCTGAAGCTAATTGGAGTGGTAAGCTTGAGGCGGATATTGCCGTTTTAGAGCTTGATGAAGCTCATGCAACTCACTTTATAAAGTTAATTAAACCACGATACTCGCTACTTCTAAATGTAATGCGCGACCAGCTTGATCGATTTGGCGAAATTGATTATACAGCAAAATTATTGCGTAAGATTGGCGAAAATACTTCTGGCTCAGTTATTTTAAATGCTAACGATAATTTTTTGGGCAAAAAAGAATTTTCGAAAAATTTTTCAAAAATCGTTAAATTTGGGTTTGATCAAAAATTGGCAGATTTTTTCCCAAATGATGACGAAATTTATTTGAAAAATTCTAAAAAATCACGTCGAAAAATTTCAGCAAATGTTTTGCTTGAGGATTTTTCGAATGATACTGCAAGAATTTCTTGGGGTGGAAAAACTGACGAATTTAAGCTTAAACTTGGTGGGATTCACAATATTTTAAATTTAACTGCTGCGATTACTCTGGTTGAAGAGATTATGAATGCTGAAGAGCTTAAAATTAATCGGCAAAAAGTGATTTGTGCAGCGGGAAGAATTCAGCCAGCTTTTGGTCGAGGTGAGAAAATAAAAATTAAAGGTAAGGAAATTGAGATTATACTAGTTAAAAATCCGGCTGGTTTTCGAATAAATTTGCAAAATTTTGAGCCTGATAAATATGACACAATGATCGTAGTTAATGATAATTATGCTGATGGTCGCGATATGAGTTGGCTTTGGGACGTGGATTTTTCAGTCTTGAAAAACGCTGGCGTTCAAGCAATTTCAGGCAGTAGAGCTTATGACATGGCGCTTCGACTTTTTCATGATGATGTTGATTTTGAAGAAGATAGTGTGAATCTTGATATTGCTGAATCTATTATTGATTTTATCGAAAAAGGAAAAAAAGATAAGCGGATTTATGCAACTTATACGGCAATGTTGGAAATTCGAAAAGAACTTTCGAAAATTTCAGAAGTGGAGAAGATTATATGAATTTAAAAATTTTGTGGCTTTATGCTAAAAATATGAATATTTATGGTGATTATGGCAATATTCTAGCATTAAAAAAACAGATGGAGCTTCGTGGAGTAAAATACGAAATTGTTGAATATAATCCTGGAGATGATTTTCCTGAGGATGTTGATATTATCATTGGTGGGGGTGGCCAGGATTCGGGCCAGAGCCAAATTCAAGATGATTTGCTGAAAATTGCACCAAATTTACGAAAGCTTGCTAAAAAAGGTGTGCCAATGCTAATGGTTTGTGGATTATACCAGCTTTTTGGTGATTCTTTTGAAACTGTAAATGGGGATAAAATCAAGGGGATTTGCTTATTCAAGGGCGTTAAAACGGTTGGTGGTGAACAGAGAATGATTGGCAATATTATTGAAGAATCTGATCAGTTTGGTGAAATTATTGGTTATGAAAACCATAGTGGAAAAACTTATCTTTCGAAAGAGAATGAGCCATTGGCGCGGGTTAAAAGTGGCGCAGGAAACACGCCTGACGGAAATTTTGAGGGTGCGATTTATAAAAATGTGATTGGAACATATTTACATGGCTCAATTTTACCAAAAAATCCAAAAATTTCGTTATTTTTAATTGAACAAGCTTTAAAAAATAAAGATTATGAAATGCCTAAAGTTCTTTATAAAAATATTCGAAAAGCAAATTTGCTTGATCAAATTACTAGAAATGCACGCGAAATTGCTAAAAAATGTCCGCGATAATACTTGATTTTTAGATTATAGTTTGGTAAAATGGTTAGGCATTGGGATGTCGCCAAGTGGTAAGGCACCAGGTTTTGGTCCTGGCATTCGGGGGTTCGAATCCCTCCATCCCAGCCAAGATAAAATGTTTATTTTAAACGCTTTATCTTGGCTTTTTATTTTTTTGGATGATTTATATAAATCTAGTTTTGTGAGACATGTCTTTCCAATTAGATTTTTTAATAAATATTTAAGGAATATGA
>CALHCA010000086.1 GCA_937930585.1 uncultured bacterium | reverse complement strand
ACGATTTAAAAAAAGCCGGCACAACAAATTTGAAAATTCTTGCTGAGGGTGATTTTGAACTTGGTAACGGTGCTGAAACCGTTAGCTTTTATACTAATGGAAACTATAAAGACCTGTGCCGTGGGCCACATCTTTCGAATACTGGCGAAGTTGGTGCTTTTAAACTGATGCGTATCGCTGGCGCCTATTGGCGTGGTGACGAAAAAAATCCACAAATGCAACGACTCTATGGTGTAGCTTTCGAAACTCAAGAAGAACTTGACGACTATCTTCAAAAAATGGAAGAAGCTAAAAAGCGCGATCACCGCAAGCTGGGTAAAGAGCTTGATTTATATACTGTTTCTCCGCTTGTGGGAATTGGTTTGCCACTATTTACGCCACGCGGAACAATTTTGCGTGATGTTTTAGCGAACTATTCAAATCAATTACGCCAAAAATACGGTTTCGAAAAAGTTTGGACTCCGCATATTACTAAAAAAGATTTATACGAAAAATCTGGACACTGGGCTAAATTTGGTGAAGAGCTTTTCTTAGTTAAATCACAGGTCACTGGTGGTCAATTCGCATTAAAACCAATGAACTGTCCACATCATACGCAGATTTTTGCTTCGAATCCAAGGAGTTATAAAGATTTACCGATCCGCTATCTTGAAACTACGACAGATTATCGCGATGAGCAAACTGGTGAGCTCGGTGGTTTAAATCGTGTTCGATCTTTAACGCAAGATGATTCGCATATTTTTTGTCGAACTGATCAAATTGAGGGTGAAATTCAAAATCTATTAGCTGCTGCTCACGAGCTTTATTCTGGAATTGGAATGAAACTTAGAGTGCGCCTTAGCTACCGTGATGATTCTGATAGCTATCTCGGAGATTTGGCAGTTTGGGAGAGTGCACAAAATCAGCTTAAAAAGGCGGTTATTTCGAATAACTTAGATTATTTTGAGGAAGAGGGTGAAGCAGCATTTTATGGTCCGAAAATTGATTTTATGGCGACCGACGCAATTGGCCGAGAGCATCAAGTTGCAACTGTGCAATTAGATTTTGTCCAACCAGAACGATTTGAGCTTTCATATAAAAATTCTGAAGGTCAAGATGAACGACCGGTGATGATTCACTGTGCTTTGCTTGGTTCGATTGAGCGATTTATGAGTGTTTATATTGAGCATAAGGCTGGTTGGTTCGATTTTTGGGCAGCTCCTGAGCAAGTTCGAATTTTAACAATTAATGATACTTTAAACGATTACGTTGAAGAAGTTTCGAAAATTCTATCAGCTATTATTCTTGATTCGCCGGTTAAATTTAACGAGATTCGTTATTCTGTTGATGAGCGAAATGAATCTTTGGGCAAAAAGATTCGTGAGGCAACTGCAATGAAAATTCCAGTTCAGCTGATTGTTGGCCCCAAAGATAAAGAAAATAATGAAGTTAGTGTTCGTTTTCGAAAAAATAGTGAATTCGTTGAAGAAAAAGTTACTCTTCAAGATTTAGCGGAATTTATTCGAAAAATATAAAGTATGAGAAATAACACTTTAGTTATAATCACGGGCCCTACCGCGAGCGGGAAGACGAGCTTGGCTATAAAGTTAGCCAAGCTTTTTGGCGGTGAGATTATTTCTGCCGATTCGCGTGCGATTTATAAAAATATTAATATTGCTTCTGCAAAACCAACGATTAAGGAGCAAGAAGGTGTTATGCATTGGGGCTTTGATTTAGTTGAGCCTGGGGAGCGCTTTACTGCGGCAGATTTTAAGGAATATGCCTATGCTAAAATTGATGATATTTTGGATCGTGGTAAAATTCCATTTTTAGTTGGTGGAACTGGATTATATATTGATGCGGTTTTATATGATTATGATTTTGGTGGTGAAGTCGATGATAATTTTC
>CALHCA010000085.1 GCA_937930585.1 uncultured bacterium | reverse complement strand
CAGCTGCAATAGTTTTTCGAAGAACGTCAGCATCGGCTTCATCAATAGATTTCACGACATACTCAATTTTGGCGTCTTGTGGAATATTTGCGACCATTCGGCTATCTTTAAGCATTGCTTGCTGTTCTGGTGTGAAATCTGTGCCATAAAACGCAAGTAGTGCGTCAACCAGTCGTTCACGGTCGATTATGCGATCAGATTGAAGAATATTATAAGCATCAATCAACGGTAATACCGGTTCTGAATCACCCATTCGGTCTGAACCGTTCAGATATTCAACAATCGGCACTTCGCCAAATCTATGCTCGGTTCTAATATCTTCACTCGTTTCTGGGTCGCTTTCGAAAATAAGCGTTCCGCCCTTCAAAATACCTTCTTGTGTGTATTCTGGTGTTAAAATTGTGATTTGATATGAATCTCTTTCAATTTTTCCATGTGAATTGATAATTTCTTCATAAACTATAGCGAACATCTTTTTATGCTCAACTGTTGTATCATGAACTAAAATTATATTTCGTGGGTCAATTTTCACACTTCGAACTTCCGATTCTTCGTTAGCGTAAATTCGCTCATAAGCCACGCCATAAATGCTGGCATGTGTTGCGAGTTCGACATCAAGATTTGAAATCGCTTGTTTGCGATATGAATTATTCAAGTTCTCAATGTCTATGTCTTCGCTCGAAAGATAATTAACTGGTGACCCGAGCAAATAGCCGACATTGATTTTAGTGATATATCGTGCAAAATTAGTGATTGCGAGCAGTTTATTCGGTGTTTCACGTAATGTTACAGGTTTATTTGCGTAATAATCAGCAAGAATCTTAAATTTAGCTCGGTCTTGCTTGCGTTTGTCGCTTTCGATTAGGTTTTTTATCAATTTTCCTGTTATTTCTGTTTTTTGGGGTAAGCAATAAAATTTTTCCATATTTCCTCCTTTTGCTCTTAGAAAATTAGTGAGTTTGTGCCTGTTGAGCCTCGATTTGAATTTGTAATAATGATCGGCTCGGCTCGCGCGGTGCATTGCTCGAAGATTCCGGCCAAAATATCACACATGTCATCGTGGGCGTTTTTTCCTTTGCGCTGATATCTCAGAACTTCATTAGCAGCCTCTGGCCATTTCTTCTGCCAATTCGGCGGCATAAATAAATGGTTTTGCAGCCACGCGCTCGATGACAGAATACGACTTTCCTTGTTTTTAGTTTGCGTTGGTGTTTTAATAACTACTTTCGAATTTCCATTTTCTTCAAGAATTCTTTTCACGTTGCGTGCAAATCCGCGACCACCATTATTACTTTCGATCCTAGCAACGCTCACATCGCCGGAATCTAACATTTCAGCAACGGCTTTTTCAGTAAATTCCATCGGCTTGTCGGGATAAGTTATGTCAGTTATATAAACATCTTGATCGTGTTTAATGTAATTCGCACTAGCAAGGAAGTCAGCACCTTTATCAGCAGTATCGGTTATATTTTCAACAATCCCTTCAGGCAGTGAATCCCATTCCATAAATGGTTTAAATAATCGCCCAGCGACATCGATTGGTTTCTGATTATAATTCGCCTCCACGATATCCATATTCATCGCTCGAGTCTTTTTCTTAAAAGTTTCGTAGTTCAGAATATCATCGCACAGCATTTTTGGTTTACCTTTTGGAGTTTTTGTTACGGCGCGATATTCAATCACTCGTGGCTTAAACTCTTCGATAAATCGCCCAGCAAGGTCACCAGTCGCCCAGCGTGTCATCACAAGGATTATTTTCCAATCATTGCCTTCAACACGCGAGAACATCGTATTATTGAACCAATCCCAATGTTCATCGAGCACACGCTCATTATAGGCTTCCTGTGAGCTTTTAATAACGTCGTCGATAATGAGGAAATTCGCACCAAATCCTGTTGCAGTTCCCTTTGGGCTGGTAGCGAGATAGTTTGGCTCACTCGATCCTTCCAAGCTCCACATTGAAGCGGCCGCCTCGCCATACTTTACGCGAGTTTCTGGGAAGATATCAGAATAAATGATATTCGAGCCAGCTTTCTCGGTTTGAATCATATTTCGAACATTTCTTGCAAAAATTCCAGAAACCGTATCGTTATATGATCCTGTCATAACTTTCGCTTTTGGATTCTTTCCGAATAGCCAAGCAGTTAAATTTTGAGCAGTCAATGATTTTCCGTGTCGTGGCGGTGCATTAATCACAAGCGTTTGCTCATCACTCTCAATAAAATCTTGAATCTGCCTACAAAAGTCTTTTAGATATTTGCGTTCTTCCTTATAAAAATTCGGGTGCATTAATTTGCAAAATTCAAATAAATCAATTCTCGCAAGTTCAAGCTTAAGCTCTCTTTGAACTTCTGGATTTTCGAGTAGTGCTTTGTTCATTTTTTAACGCCTTTCGAATTTCTGCTGCAGTTAAACCTTCGAATGGTCGTGGATTTGTTTTTTGTTCCACTTCCATTTGAATTCCTTGTTTTGCCTTTCCTTCAGTCCGGTCTGTGATCTCAATCGTATTATAGAGTCCAGCCTTTTCACTATTTCTCGCATCGTAAACTCGTCTAAACGCTACTTCTTGAGCCATAGTTCGCTGATCATCTGGGTGATCGATTGCCCATTGGTT
>CALHCA010000084.1 GCA_937930585.1 uncultured bacterium | reverse complement strand
ACTGGGGACACAAGGCTCTTCAGGCCTCTGCTCTACCAACTGAGCTAAAGAGCCAACCTTCATCAATTATACAGTATAAGCTTTTTTATTGCAAGAGTTTTTTTAAAAAAATTTATTGTATACTCATACTTTTATTCTTTCGAATTTTCTAAAAATGCAAAGATAAATCCGTCAATTTCACCGTTTAATACCTTTTCAACATCTTTTTCTTCATATTTGGTTCGCGTATCTTTAACTATTTTATATGGGTTTAGAACATAATTTCGAATTTGCGAGCCCCAATCAGCAGATTTCCCAGCTTGAAGTTCACTCAAATTCTGCGCATGCTGCTCCATTTTCATTTGCACGAGCTTTCCACGCAAAATGCTCATTGCGGTTTCTTTATTCTGCGTTTGCGAACGTTCATTCTGAATTGCCACAACCGTACCAGTTGGAATGTGTGTAATTCGTACTGCCGAATCAGTTGTATTTACGCCTTGCCCCCCTTTCCCACCAGAACGATAAACATCAATTCGAAGATCTTTTTCAACAATTTCAACCTGTTCTGGCGTATCAATTTTCGGCAAGACCTCAACTAGAGCAAAAGAAGTCTCACGAGTTCCGCCACTGTTAAATGGTGAAATCCGCACCAAACGATGCACACCATTTTCACTTCGCATTTTGCCATAAGCATAAAGACCTTGAATTTCGAAAACGCTAGTTTTAATTCCAGCCTCTTCGCCAACACTTCGCTCAATTTGCTCAGTTTTTAGATTATTCTTTTCAGCCCAACGCAAATACATTCGTTCCAGCATTTCAGCAAAATCTTGCGCATCAGTCCCGCCAACACCAGCTGTAATTCGAACGATTGCATCGCCACTGTCAAATTCTCCATCAAATAAAAGCTGTTTTTTTAGCTCTTCGAAATCATTTTCGAATTGCAAAATTTGAGCTTCAAATTCTTCAAGAAGCTCATCATCGCTAAGATTTATCAATTCTAGAATGTCTTCAACTTGCGTTTTTAAAACCAGCCAAGGGTGTATTTCCTTGTTTAAATCAGCAAGTTTTTTAACTTTTTCTTGTGCAGTTTTGGGGTTTAGCCAAATTTCTGGATTCGAAATTTCAGCCTCTAAATCTGAGATTTGATTTTTTTTGCTTTCAAGATTAAGCTTTAAGCTCGCTTTTTCAAGCTCCTTTAAAATTTCGCTAATGCGAGCTTTCAGCTTATCCATAATTTATTTATTTGTTACCTTTTCAGCTTCTTCTTCAATGTTGTCGTCTACGAAAAGTTTTTCAACAAACAAAAGTACAAAATATACAACGAATGCAATTACCAAAAAGTTAATAACATCGTTTAAAAATGCACCATAAGAAAGAACTGCCTCTTTACCTGCTGGCGTTTTTCCCATATTCCAAACAACGCCCTTCAAGCCTTCAGCTGAGCCAAGAATAAAACCGAGCGGTGGCATAATAATATTATTAATCAAAGATTTAACGAGATCACCAGAAGCCGTTCCGAGAATTAAACCGATCGCCATTCCGATCAATCCCTGATCTTTAATGAATTTTTTAAAGCCCGCAAATTGTGCTTTTGGGTCTACTGCTTTTAATTTTAAAGCAGATTTCTTTGTAGATTTAGTTTGTTTTTTAGTCATAATATAAATTTTATCATAAAAGGTTTACATTTTCAACAAATTGTTCACCGCGATCAACATAACTTTTAAACATATCGAAGCTGGCATGAGCTGGACTCAAAATAACCACATCGCCACTTTTTGCGTTTTCAAAAGCAGTTTTTACAACTTCTTGCATATTTGTTTTTGTGCCTAAATTTATAAACCGCTTAAATCCGCTTGATATTAATTTCTGAGCGAGTTTTTCAGATTCTGATCCCATCAAAATTACCTTTCGAAGTTCTTGCTCTGGCATTTTCGAAATTTTTTCAATCAATTCACTTAAATCGGCACCCTTATTGCTACCACCAAGAATTAGAATTTTTGGTTTTTCGAAAGAATTTAGTGCAGCAATTGCACTACCTGGTGTGGTCGCAATTGAATCATCATAAAATCGCACACCTTCAAACTCGCGAACGAATTTTAAACGATGTGGCAAACCTGTAAATTTCGAAAGTCCTTCTCGCCAAAAATCAAAAATTTCCTCAATTTCAAAACCTTTTTCACGCAAGAAATCAAAAGTTGCGATCATTGCAGCACAAGCATTTTTTTGATTATGCTCGCCTGGAATTTTTAAAATATCAGTTTCAAAGAGAACTTCATTGCCCCACAAAAAATGGTTTTCTTGAATATGAGCTAAATTGTAGTCCTGAAAAGGCTGAAGCTCTGCCTTAAGCTGATTTTTTAAGCTTTCGACATTTTCTAAAACTATTGGATTTTCAGTATTAAAAATAAAAAAATCGTTCTCGGTTTGATTTTTAGCAATATTCATTTTTGCCGCCACATAATCTTCAAAACCATCATGGACATCAAGATGATCAACTTCAAGATTATTTAAAATTGCAATATGTGGCGATTTTTGAGCATCCCAAAGCTGGAAACTGCTGAGCTCATAAACTACAGCATCATCTTTTTGAATTTTCGAAAGCTCATTAAGTGCTGGTAGACCAATATTGCCAACAAGGTGGACCTTCAAACCGGCTGCACGCAAAATCTCAGCAATAAAACTCGACACCGTTCCCTTGCCTTTTGAGCCAGTTACGCCAATAATTGGTGCTGGGCATTTTTCGAAGAATAAATTTGTAACAGATGTAATTTTAGCATTTTTTGGCAAACGGCTAGGATTAACTGCGGGCGTTCGCACAATCAAATCTGCTTGAATTTTTGAAAAATCATGAAAATCTCCAAAGAATTTAACACCATCTGGTAGCTCAATTTTACTTTTTGAGTTTTCGTCATAAATTTCAAAAGTATTATTTTGATCAATACTTTTAAAATAATCATAAGCACTTTTTGCCTCGAGCCCAAAACCAATTAATGCAATTTTCATATTTCTCCTTTTAGTTTAGATTATCTTTATTTTATTTTAGCATATTTTAAGCAAAAAAACACCCTTTCTGTTTTCGAAAGAGTGTTTTTTACATTTAGTTAGCGCCATACCTTCTGTTTGATTTAGTTGGATCGCTTGCAGTTTGCCGAGGTTGAATATTTTGATTATTATTATTTATCGGCTGCGAGGCTTGGCTGACTTGTGCTGCAGGCGCACTATACGTAACAGAGCTAGAACTGGAAGCGGAATCAGAAGAGCTAGTCTGAGCTTGTTGTGGAGCCGATGTCTGCCAACTCTGTCCAACAGTTACTTCTACCTTTTGACTAGGAGAAGATTGAGTATTCGCAGAACCATTGTTGCTT
Source organism: uncultured bacterium (assembly GCA_937930585.1). Lineage (GTDB taxonomy): Bacteria > Patescibacteriota > Saccharimonadia > Saccharimonadales > Saccharimonadaceae > Nanogingivalis. The sequence goes on along the minus strand of CALHCA010000084.1, from coordinate 18 downwards.
GTCGTAGCTGCAGCCGGC
>CALHCA010000083.1 GCA_937930585.1 uncultured bacterium | reverse complement strand
CTCAACCAGAAGTTGCGCCAGTTTTCGAACAACAAAATCCAGCTGAGACTTCTGCTAGTTCAGAATTTGACCAGCCTGTTCAGCTTGAAAGTGCGCAAGGATTGGTTGAGGCGCCAGTTCAAAATTATGCGCCAGAAATTCCAGCGCCAAGTGTGCCTTTCGAAAATCCAAATGCATTTATTGCAGAAACTCCAGTTAAGGAGCAGGTTTTTGAGCCGGCTCGCCAGGTTGATATTTCAGTCCCAACTCCTGAAAACACTCAACCACAGACTTTCGAAACTGTTGAGCCTCAAATTTCTCAACCAGAAGTTGCGCCAGTTTTCGAACAACAAAATCCAGCTGAGACTTCTGCCACTCAAGAAATTCAAACTCAAAATATTCAGCCAGCGCAAAATCAGGGCGATGAATATTATCACCCAACCGAAAACGCTCAAATTGCAAGTGGTTTGATGGGTGCTCAGCCTTATGAGCCAAGTGGAATTTCTCGTGAAGAAAACTCTGTAGCAACCTCAAATCCACAAAATAATGATTATGTTTTAAGCCATGGTAAAGTTCAGAATGCGGTTTATGAAGAGTCGCACGCGAATGATAATTTCATCCCTGAAACTCAGCCTTACACTCAAGCTGCACCAATCCAACCGCTTTCGAATTTTGAATCAAGTAATCCAATTTCGAATGAACAATATGCGCAGACTTTGCCGCAAAATAATTTTGAAAATCAGCAGGCTTACTCAACTGAAGGTCCTGCGCAAAATTCGAATGGTTTTGTAATGCCGATGCCGCCAGCTATGCCAGATTTTAGCTCAATGCCGATGCCGCCAGAAGTTCCAGCTTTTGATTTCATTCCAAATCCAGCGGAGCAACCTGCAATGGGCACCGAAAGTAGCAAAAATAAAGTGATGACCGACCAAATTTATCCTAGCGATCCTTCACAATTCAGAATTCCAGGAATGTAAAATGGTATTTTTTGAAAACGATAGCGGGCGAATCTTAATTGATAAGCCCGCTGGAATTACTAGCTTTGGCGTGGTCGCTAGAATCCGCCGCGTTCTTAAAGATGAATTTGGTAAAAAAGTTAAAGTTGGCCACACTGGCACGCTTGACCCTTTTGCGACGGGGCTTTTAGTTTTGCTTTATGGTAAGGAAACTAAAAATGCAATGAGCCTTACTAAGCTTGATAAAGTTTATGAGGCGGAATTTACACTTGGGCAAATTTCCAGCACGGGCGATCCTGAAGGCGAGATTTCGAAATGTGAGAATTTTGAAATCCCAACTTTTGAACAGATTGAAAAAGAAATTAAAACTAACTTTTTAGGTAAAATTGAACAAACGCCGCCAGCTTTTAGTGCAATCAAAATTGACGGTAAGCGTGCTTATGATTTGGCGCGAAAGGGCGAGAATTTTGAAATTCCTAAACGCACGGTTGAAATTTTTGATTTCGAAATTTTAAGTTATGATTTTCCAAAATTAAAAATTCGCACGCACGTTTCAAGCGGGACTTACATTCGTTCGCTGGCGGAAGATTTGGGTGAAAATTTGGATTGCGGTGCGTTTTGCTCGCAACTTCGGCGCACAAAAATTGCCGATTTCAATATTTCGAAAGCTAAAAAGCTTGAAGATTTTGGAATTTTAGATTAGTTTTTTGCTTATCTTTCCAAAAAATGATATAATTTAAATAATGAAAAACGCAAAAATTCTTTGGATTGATTTAGAAATGACAGGCCTTGAGCCTGAAAAAGACCGAATTTTAGAAGTTGCCGCGATTGCAACAGATTGGGATTTTAATGAAATTGCCACTTTCGAAAGTGCCGTAAAAGTTGAAAATGAAATTCTTAAAAGCCGAATGGTTGGTGATTTTTGGGATACTTTTAGCGAAACGCGCGATGCTTTAAAAATACAAAATTCTCGTGCTATAAAAAATTCACAAGAAGTTGAAGCGGACCTAATTAAATTTATAGAAGAAAATTTTGCTGAAGAACTTTCGAAAGGTGAAAAATTCTTTTGGGCGGAAATTCAATTCACCAAGATCGCCGATTTATTCGTGAAGAGTGGAAAAAACTTGAAAAAATGTTGCATTATCGAATGCTAGATGTTTCAGCGTGGAAAGTTGTGATGAGCGCCAAATTTAAACGGGTGTTTACTAAGCCTGAAAATCACCGCGCGCTAGATGATATTCGTGGCTCGATTGAAGAGTTGAAATTTTATTTAAAAAAGGTGAAAAAGTAATGGATCAGAGTGAAATTAGAGATTTTTTGCTGAATTTTGATGCGGCAGAAGTTCGAAAAGATGAAGAAAATAAACTTGAAATTTTTGAAGTTAATTTTGATAAATTAGAAAAAATTTGGCAAGAAAAAATGGCTGGTGAGCTTGGTGATTTTGAGCGTGAAACTGGCAATAAAATACTTGCAAAAATTGCAGAAAGTGAAGAGCCGAAAGCAATTTTTGCAATTATTCACGATAGTTCAAAACCTTTAAAAGTTGAAATGAAAACAGGTGCACAGCTTGCTCGAATTTTGCGTGAAAAAGAAAGTGTAGTGCCTTCAAAGTTGATGAGCGAGCGTGAGTGGAATTTAATTATTGGCCAAGGACAAGTTTCGGCCGAAGAATTGCGAGATCTGTTTCGCTTAAGTTATCACTTGGTTTGTGAGTAAAATATATTCTGCAGTTTCTCTTTTAGATAGAAAATAACCTTGCTAAAAGCAGGGTTTTTCTTTGCGAAAAAAACTTTTTTGTGATATAATCATAAGTAATATGAAACCGAATGAAGATTGGAATCAGGGCGGCCAAAATCAAAATTTTGGTGCACCAAATAATTATCCTCAAAATCCTTATCCACCACAACAAAATTACGGTGGTTTTTCGAATAATTTTGCTCAAAATGGTCAATTCCCAAGCAATCAATTTTCGAATGGCCAAAATCCACAGCAACAATTTGGCGGCCAAAATCAAAATTTTGGTGCACAACAGAATTTTCCGCAATATCCAAATAATTACCAAAATCAACAACAATTTCCAGTTCAGCCAAATCAACCTGTTCAAAATCCGCAAGTTGCTCCAAATTTAATGCCAGATCAAAATTATTCGCAAGATACTACAACTGAAAATCCATACACAGTTGAATATCTCAATAAGATTGCGCCTAAAAAAGCCGCTCCGTTTTGGACTAAAGGTAAAATTTTAGGTGCTTCGGCATTATTGATTTCGCTATTTTTCTCGATTTTTATTATTGTAACTAGCAATAAGGGCGATGATAATGCTCAAGCGGTGATTCGTGCTTATTATAATATTTCGAAATTAAAGGAGACTACAAAATCTTTTCAGAATAAGATTAAAAGCTCAGATCTAGCGGCCGTAAATGCGGGAATTAACACTTCACTTAGTTCGAATGAGCAGGATTTGAAAGAATTTATGAAGAGCAGAAAGATTGAAGTTCCTCGTGGAGATTCGAAAAAGAATTCACAAGCGATAAAACAAACTGATGTGATTTTCGATAAGCTTAGTACGACGCTTGATGACGCTTTCTTGAACGCGACGATTGATGAAGTTTATTCCCGTGAAATGGCGTATCAGTTGATTCGTGTAAAAGATTTAATTGTACGACGCAAAAAAGCTTCACCTTCTTCACAAAAGTCGGTATATGAAAAAATCGAAAAAAATCTTACAGAATCTTCAAAACAGCTTGAAAACTACCACAAAGCAAAATAATTTTCTGAAACGCAGCCCATTTTTTGATTGATGAGGGCTGCTTTTTATGTTAAAATATAGATATGAATGATGCCAGAGATGAAATTAAAGCAAGAATAAGCATTGAAGATTTGGCTGGCGAATATCTTGAGCTCAAGCGAACTGGGCGTAATTTTAAAGCACTTAGCCCCTGGACAAATGAGCGAACTCCAAGCTTTATAATTAGCCCTGATAAACAAATTTGGCATGATTTTTCATCTGGTAAGGGTGGTGATATCTTTGGTTTTATTATGGAAGTTGAAGGAATGACTTTTCGCGAAGCCCTGGAATTTTTAGCACGAAAAGCTGGCGTCGAAATCGAAACTTTTGATTCAAAGCGTTCAAGAGAAATTTCTGAAAAAAAAGAGCGACTTCGAAAAATTTTGCAAATTAGTGCAAATTTTTATCAGCATATGTTGGTTCGTAATAAAGAAGCTTTGAATTATGTTTTTAAAAATCGCAAACTTTCGAAAGAAATTGTACAGGAGTTCAAAATCGGTTTTGCTCCAAATACTCAAAAAATACTCACGAATTTTTTGCTAAAAAGAGGTTTTGCAATGAGTGATATCCGTGATGCTGGGTTACTAAACCGATTTGGTGGCGATATTTTTCGAAATCGAATGGTGATTACCTTACAAGATTCGGGTGGATCACCAGTTGGTTTTACTGGTCGAATTATTAAAGATGAACCAAATGCGCCAAAATATTTAAACACGCCTCAAACTTTGCTTTATGACAAATCCTCAAACATTTTTGGCCTTTCGCAAGCAAAAAATGAAATTCGAAAAGCTGGTTTTGTGGTTGTGGTTGAAGGAAATATGGATGTAATTTCAAGCCATCAAGCTGGTATAAAAAATGTGGTTGCGACAGCTGGTACGGCAATGACGGTTCACCACTTAAAGGCTCTTAGTCGATTTTCGAATGATGTTCGCCTCTGTTTCGATAGCGATCAGGCTGGAATTAGTGCCACCGAGCGAGCAATCTCATTGGGACAGCAAGCTGGTGTGGAGCTTTCGATTATCACTTTAGACCAATCGGCGGGTGAAGCTAAAGATCCAGATGAATTAATTCAAAAAGATTTGGAACTTTGGAAGGATTCAATTTCAAAACCACAACCGGCAATAGAATGGATTTTTGATCAATATGAAAAACGGCTAAATATTGCAACTGCTGTAGGGAAAAAGGAGTTTTCCACAATAGCACTGAAACTTGTGGAAAACTTAAATGACCCTGTGGAAAAAGATTTTTATATTGAACAAATTTCGAAAAGAATTGATATTTCGAAAACAACATTACTTGGAAAATTTGATGAAAAACCTAAGCAAGCTAAGCCAAAAAGGCGAATAAAAATTAAAAAAACTGATGAGAAGTTTATTGATGAGTATATTTATGAAGATGATTTGCTGGCTCTTGCTATTAAAGAACAAAAGCTTGCCAAAATGTTGAGCGAGTTGCAAGATGATATTTTGCACGATAAGCAACGAAATCAAATTCTACAAATTTTAAAGTCAAATAATCTTGATTTCTTGAAAAACTTCGATGATTATGTTAAAATACTTCTATTGAAGGCTGACGAACGACTCGGAAATATAAAAGGCAGTGCCACCGACGAAATGAAGCGTTTGATTCATAAAATTAAAACCCAAAATTTACAAGAGCGAAAAGTAAATCTTCAAGAGCAACTCGAAGATGCTGAAATTCAAGGTGATGAAAATTTAAAAATGAAGATTTTGATGGAAATTATGCAATTAAATAAGGAGCTGAATAGTGGTAAAAGGTAAGAGTAAAAAAGAACTACCAGAAGAAATTCTAAATGAAGACGGCATTGTGGATGCAACTCTTTCACTTGATGATTTTGAACCAGATTTAAATGACCTTGCGGTTGAAGATGAAGAAGATATCAGTGAAGAAGATTTATTGAATGGCGCTTATAACGATGACATAACAGATGATAGCGTTCGAATGTATCTTCGTGAGATTGGTAAGATTCCACTTCTTTCGCTCGAAAAAGAAACTGAACTTGCTGAAAAGGCAATGCAGGGTGATCAGCGCGCAAAAGATAAAATGGCTGAAGCAAATATGCGTTTGGTTGTTTCAATTGCTAAAAGATATTCTGGTCGTGGGCTAGAACTACTTGATCTAATCCAAGAGGGAAACACGGGGCTTCTTCGTGCAGTTGATAAATTTGATCCAAGTAAAGGATTCAAATTTTCAACTTATGCAACTTGGTGGATTCGACAGGCGATTACGCGTGCAATTGCCGACCAAGCTCGGACTATTCGAATTCCTGTTCACATGGTTGAAACGATTAACAAACTTATGCGAACTTCTCGTCGATTGACGCAAGAGTTAAACCGCGAGCCAACCAACCAAGAACTCGCTAAAGAAATGGACATGGATGTTGAAAAAATTGAATATATTCAAAAAATTAAGCAAGATATTACTTCTTTAGATGCTGGAATTGGTCGTGATGGCGAGGAGGGCGAAGAATCAACACTTGGTGATTTTATCGAAGATGAAGATACCGCTAGCCCAGAAGAATCCGCAACGGTTCAGCTTTTGAAAGAACAAGTTCGCGAAATTCTTTCAACACTTTCTGATCGTGAGCGGAAAATTCTTGAAATGCGTTTTGGTTTAAATGGCACAAAAAGTCATACGCTTGAAGAAGTTGGTCTTGAATTCGCAGTGACTCGTGAGCGGATTCGCCAGATTGAAGCTAAAGCTTTAATGAAACTCAAAAAGCATAAAGATTCGAAAAAGCTTCATGAATATTTGGACTAAACGTGGTGGGGAAAGGTTAAGATGAAAGAAAAAATTATACGAATTGCACCAATTTTATTGATTATTGCGATTGCAATTCTTTCAATCATTACAGTTGTAACAATTGTTAATGCATTTATGAATGGTGGAAATGGTTCAGATCAAGCCCAACAGGCGAATAATGAAACTTCGAAAGAAGATAATTCGCCTTCAAGTAAAGAATTGTTAAGCGCTGATCAAAACCGCAGTGTTAAAATGGTGGTTCGTGGGCCGATTGTTGCACAAGAGAATTTTCGTTCTTACACGGTTGAGGTTTCACCAAAATTTCGAAAACTCACAACTTACAAAGGTTATCTTGGTGAAGTAATTAAAGAGGTTAAGCTTGATAACAATACTGAATCTTATACACAATTTGTGAATGCTTTAAATAAAGCGAATATGATGAAAGGAACTCCTTTTAACGGCGAGGCAGATGATTTAGCTGGCGTTTGTGCTACTGGCCATCTTTATGATTTTTCAATGCTAAAAGATGACAAAACTGAAAAACACCTCTGGACTTCAACTTGCTCGGGTTCAAAAGGTTCACTTATTGCAAATACAAAACAATTGCAAAATTTGTTCATTGCGCAAGTTCCTGGACATGAGCAAATTGTTCGCGATCTTGGAATAAATGAAATTAAACGCTAAAGTTTTGATTTTTGACTGCTTCGGAGTGCTGGTTTCTCGCCAGCCTTCTTCGGAGCACCTTTTTGAGTATGTTTGGCAAAAGGATCAAAATTTGTTGAATTTTATTCGAAAAAACAAAGCTAAGGGTTCGAAAATTGGTGTTTTATCTAATGTCGCACAATATCAATTTAATCAGCTTTTCTCAAAAGAGGAGCAGGAGGAACTCTTTGATTTCTTGGTACTCTCGGGTGAAGTTGGTGTTTCGAAACCTTCAAAAGAGATTTTTGAAATTGCAATTGATAAAAGTGAGGCTTGTTTAAATGAAATTTATTTTTTTGATGATTCTTGGCGAAATGTTGAAGCTGCTAAGAAACTTGGAATAAACGCATTTTTATATCAAAATTGGAATGAATTTTCGAAAGAATTTAAGGAGGAATAATGCCAGAATTACCAGAAGTTGAAACAGTCGTAAGAGGCTTGAATCGACTAATTTTAAAAAAGAAAATTGCGAAAGTTAAACACGATTGGCCTAAAAGTTTTCCGAATGCTGAAAGAGATGTTCAGGATTTTATGATTGGTGCTGAAATTTTGAATGTTCGCCGCCGCGGAAAAGCTATAATCATTGAGCTAGAGAATGGTTGGTCGCTTGTAACGCACCTTCGAATGACGGGGCAAATGGTTTATCGTGGCGAAGAAAACTGGGGCGCAGGGCATCCAAATGAGGATTTTTTGAATGACCTTCCAAATAAATCGACACGAGTTGAGATTGATTTTGAAGATAAAACTAAATTATTTTTTAATGACCAGCGAAAATTTGGCTATATGAAATTATTACCAATACCAGAAATTGAAAATTTGCCATTTTTTCAAAAGCTTGGTCCTGAACCTCTTGAAGATAATTTTACGGTTGAAATTTTAAAAAATCGACTTTTGAAAAAACAGAATAGTATGATAAAACCTGCGATTTTGGAGCAAAGTGTTATTGCGGGTGTTGGAAATATCTATGCTGACGAGGCTTTGTGGCGAGCAAAAATTCACCCTGAAACCAGAATTAAAGATTTTTCGAACGAAGATTTTGTGAATTTGCATGAGGCGATTCGTTTTGTGATGAATGAATCGATTAAAAGAGGTGGCTCAACCGACCGAAATTATGTTAATGCAGATGGCTCACGTGGAAATTATTTGAATTATGCCGCTGTTTATCATAAAGATGGCGAGCCTTGCAAACGTTGTGGAACAGAAATCTCAAAAATTCGTGTTGGTGGTAGAGGGACACATTTTTGTGCAAATTGCCAAAGAATTAAAGGTAGTGAAGACTGATGATTGGTGGAAAAATAACGATTCTTTATGGAGATAACTCTTATGAACGCACCGCTCAACTCGCTAAAATGAAGATCGATGCTGAAAAATCTGGTTTTGAAATTCAAAAAAGTAACTCTGACGAGCTTTCGAAGAGTGATTTTGTGAGTTTAATTTGTGGCGTTAGTTTGTTATCTGAAAAACGTTTTGTTTATATCCGAAATTTGAGCGAAAATTCAGAAATTTGGCAGAATTTAGCTGAAATTCTACCAAGAATCTCAACCGATGTTCATCTTTGTTTAATTGAAGATAAAATTGATAAGCGTTCGGTTGTTTATAAGGCGATTTCGAAAATTGTTGAATTATATGAATTTAAGAATTTAACCGCAAGAGATTCGAAAAATTTGGCAGAATTTGCACGACTTTTTGCAAAAAAACAAGGTTTATCGCTTGATAATAAAACAGCGAATTTTTTGATTTCTTGGGTTGGTGTTGATGAGTGGCGAATACGTGATGCAATTGAAAAAATATCGTTAATTGGTGAGGCTAATGAGCAAAATATTCGTGAATTTGTTCCGCAGAATATTGAGAGTAATGCGTTCGCTATTATTGAAATGATGTTTTTGGGCGATATTTTAAGATTACGAGAAGAATTTTCGAAATTAAAAATTACAGATGGTGAAGACGGAGCTTTTCGCTTTTTAGGAATGATTTCAACACAAATTTTTAATTTTTCAGCTTTAAAAATTGGCAAAAATATTGGAAAAACTACGGCGGAAATTTCTAAAGAAATTGGTGCGAGTGCTTGGGCTTTAGGAAAAATGGAGAATTTTGCGCAAAATTTGAACGAAAGCCAGCTTGCTGAGATTGTTTCAAAAATTACAGAGGTAGATGAAACTATTAAAACTGAAAGTATTGATCCTTGGAATTTAATTGAATCTACAATTCTTGAAATTGCTAGCGACTTAAAGAGTTAAAAATAGTTTTCGAAAAAACGTTTTTGTGATATAATATAAATTGATTATGGCTAAAAAACAAGTAAAATCAACAAAAGGTAAATCTAAAAAAAATCTAGCTCCAAAACAAAGTGTTTTGCCAGCTGGTTTTTGGGCGCAGGTTGGTGCAGTTATCTTGGTTGCTTTTTCACTTTTTCTTGTTTTAAGCTGGTTTGGTGCTGGCGGTTCAGCATTGGTTGCAATTCATAAAGCGCTTCTTGGGCTTATGGGCTGGGCAACTTTCTTTTTGCCAGCAGTTTTGATTTTTATTGCTGTTGAAATCTTTCGTGATGAACAAAATCGATTTCCAATTTTAAACACTTTTGGTCTAATTCTAATTTTAATTTGGCTAAGTGGATTTTTTGGTTTATTTAAAACTTCGGCTGGTGTTCATTATGGGGGTTGGAGCGGAGAAGTTTCGAATAAAATCATGCTAGCAATGGTTAATTCAATGGTGGCAGCAATTATTTATCTTTTGTTAATTTCAATTACGCTTCTTTCGATTTTAAGAGTTTCACCAATTGTGGTGATTAAAAAGATTGGCGAAATGCTTAAAACTAGCGATTTTGCAAATGAATCTAAAAATGCCAAAGTTTTCGAAAAAGCTAAAGAGTCAATGTTGCTGAAAAAAGTTAATGATTCTGCTGAAGAAAAACCAGAAATTAAGCTAAATGCTGGCGTTGCAGTATTAGATAAAAAATCACAAGAAAAATATGAGCCAAAAGAGAAAAAAGGCTTGATGCGAATTTCAAAGAATCTGGAAAGGGTTTCGAAAGAAGAAACCAAAAAGCCAGAAAATACTGGGCATATTTTTGATGATTCGAAATGGAAAGCGCCAGATTTTAGTTTACTTGAGCAATCTCAAGCTCCTGCCGATGCTGGTGATGTTGAACAAAATGCACGCACAATTAAGAATACTTTGAGTGAATTTAATATTGAAGTTGAAATGGAAGCCGCAAATATTGGCCCAAGGGTAACTCAATATACTTTAGTTCCGCAGAGTGGTATTAAGTTAAGTCGAATTGAGAATTTGAGCGATAATATTGCTCTAAACTTGGCAGCTGAATCAATTCGCGTTGAGGCTCCAATTCCAGGAAAGCGCGCAGTTGGTATTGAAATTCCAAATTTAAAGTCGGCTGATGTGCGGCTTTATGGTGTTTTAGATTCAAAGGAATGGAAAAACTCACACGACCCATTAACTTTTGCAATAGGTAAAGATATTTCTGGCCATCCAGTTGTTGGAAATTTGGCGAAAATGCCGCATCTTTTAATTGCTGGTCAAACTGGTTCAGGAAAATCTGTAATGATGAATGCACTTTTAACAAGTTTGCTTTATCGCCATTCACCAAGTGAATTAAAGCTAATTATGGTTGATCCAAAAGTTGTAGAAATGACCGCATACGAGGATATTCCACATCTTTTAACACCAATTATCAATGACTCCGAAAAAGCACTTTCAGCTCTTCGTTGGGCTGTTAATGAAATGGAACGGCGCTACCGTGTTTTAGCTGATGAAAAAATTAAAGAAATCAAGAGTTATAATAAGCATGTGATTTCGAAAAACGAAAAAATTAAGAAAAATACTCTAGAAGGAGAAGAACCGGAACTTCTTAAGCCTTTGCCATATATTGTGATTGTAGTTGATGAGCTCGCTGACTTGATGATGGCGGCTTCGAAAGATGTTGAAGCTATGATTGTTCGAATTGCTCAAAAAGCGCGTGCAGTTGGAATTCATCTTGTTCTTGCAACTCAAAAACCAGTTGTTAGTGTTGTGACAGGCTTGATTAAAGGTAATGTTCCAAGCCGGATTGCTTTTAAAGTTGCCGCAAATGGTGATTCTCGGACAATTCTTGATCGTGGTGGTGCCGAGAAACTCCTTGGTTACGGTGATATGCTCTTCTATATGAATGGAGCTTCTAATTTGAAGCGTGTTCAGGGGGCTTGGGTAACCGATGAGGAAGTTCTGCGAGTAACTAATTTTATCCGCTCGCAAGGGCCACCACAATATAATGACGAAGTTATTTCGCAACCAGTTCAAACACCAAGCTCAATGGGCGGTGTTGTGATGAATGGCGGTAGCTCCTCGGTTGATGAAACTTTCGAAACAGCCGTAAAAATTGTAATTGAAGCACGAAAAGCCTCAACTAGCTATTTGCAACGTAGGCTCGGAATTGGCTATAGTCGTGCCGCAAAATTGATCGATGATATGGAAGATAAAGGAATTGTTGGTCCGCCAAACGGTTCAAAACCTCGCGAGGTTTTGGTTTCAAGCTATGAAGAAATTGGTGAATAATTTGCCGATTTTTTATTTTCGAAAATCTCAACATCTATTATTTTACTTTAAAATATGATAAAATGGGTTAGATATTAACGGAGGTTTTATTTTTAATTTTATAAAAATATGTAATAGTTTAATAGATTCTTAAAATTAAAGAAATATTGGAGTTTTATTGATTTTTTTCTCTAAAGATGATATAATTTAAGAGAATATTAGCTCAGCTTATTTGAAAGAATAGGCTTTAACCAAAGGAGTAAAAATGAAGGATTACGAACTTACAGTTCTTGTTCATCCAGACTTCGAAAGTGATCTTGAAAAAGTGCTTGATAAGGTTCGAAGTTTGATTACTGCTAACGGCGGTGAAATTGCAAAAGAAGACAACTGGGGTAAGAAAAAACTTGCTTACGCTATTAAAGGTCAGGATTTTGCAATTTATGTTGCAATGGATGTTAAACTTCCAGCTGCTGCACCTATAAAAATCAGTAATACTTTGAACATTACCGACGAAGTTTTGCGATATTTGCTTGTTAAAGCAGAAGCGCGACCAGTTGTAGAATCAGAAGAAAAATAATTTAAGAATAGGATAGAAGATAATCATGGCTTTTAACAAAGTAATTTTGATGGGAAACTTAACTGCAGACCCAGAGCTTCGAACGACTCCAAACGGCCAAAATCTTGCAAGTTTTACTCTTGCTATTAACCGAACTTGGAATAGCACTAACGGTGAACGTCAAGAAGAGACCAGCTTTATTAACTGTACTGCTTGGGGCAAAACTGGCGAAACGATTTCAAAATATGTTTCGAAAGGTCGTCAATTGCTAGTGAGTGGTCGTTTACAACAACGAACTTGGCAAGATAAAGATACTGGTAAAAATCGAAGTGCGATTGATGTTGTGATCGAAGAATTCAGCTTTGTGAGTGACGGAAGTCGCAGTGGAAGCGCGCCTTCAGTACAAAAAAATGAAGAGCCAACTATTGGTGATGACTTTTCGGATGAGCCAATCGACCTATCCGACATTCCATTCTAATTTAATTAAGGAGTAAAATGGCTAAACGATTTAAACGAGAAATACCAGCGTATTTTGATTACCGAGATGTTAAAACTTTGCAAAAATTTGTTAACATTTATGGTCAAATTGAGCCAGCTACAAAAACTGGTTTGAGCGCTAAACAACAACGACAATTGACAGTTGCTATCAAACGAGCTCGTCATTTGGCGTTGCTAGCATTCGTAACAAATGCTTAATTGATTTTCGAATCTTCCTTGCTCAAAACTGGGTAGGGAAGATTTATTTTTAAAAATAATTTAAGGAGGAAAATGTATCAGCCAACTGATTTAAAAAAGGGTGTAGTTTTTCAGCTTGATGGTCAGCCATATCGAGTGGTTGAATATAACCAAAAAGTTGTTGGCCGTGGTGGAAGCATCGTAAGCTTAAAAATTAAGAATCTTATTACGGGAGCTTTATTGCCAAAAACTTTTAAGGGTCAAGATAAAGTTGAACCAGCAGAGGTTTCGAATAAAAAAGTTCAATATCTCTATAATGACGGTGAAGATTTTCATTTTATGGACCCAGAGACTTTTGAACAATTTCAACTTTCGAAAGATATTATTGATGAAGCTGCAGGTTATCTAAAAGAAGCAGAAGAACTAAATCTTCAATTCTTTGATGGAAAAGTTATTAATGTTGAGCTTCCAAAAAATGTTTGGTTAAAAGTTGTTTATACTGAAAATGTTGTAAAAGGCGACACGACCTCAAGCGTCCTAAAAGATGCTGAACTTGAAACTGGAATTATAGTTAAAGTACCTGCTTTTATTAAGGAAAATGATGTAATTTCTGTTGATACTTCAACTGGCGAATATAGAGAACGTCAAAAATAGTTAAGTTTATTGTTAAGAAATAAGCTGGAATTTTAATAACCAGCTTATTTTTATTGTATAAAAAAATTGAACAGTAGGCTTGTATATATTTTTAATATGAAATATGATATAATATACAATGTGAAAGTTAGACTAGATATTTTATTAACTCAAAGAAAGATAGTTGATAGTCGTTCTCAAGCTGAGAGCTATATTAAATTGGGTAAAGTTTTTGTTGATGGTATAAAAAGGACTAAACCTGGATTTTTTGCTGATATTAATTCGGAAATAAAGCTTCTTCAAGAAGTTCAATATGTTTCAAGAGCGGGTCTCAAGCTTGAAAGTGTTGCTAAAATAATGAAAATTAATTTTAAAGATAAAGTTGTTTTAGATGTTGGTTCAAGTACTGGTGGTTTTACAGACTATTCATTAAGGAATGGCGCAAAAAAAGTTATTGCTGTTGATGTTGGGACTAATCAGCTTCATTCAAAGTTAAGAATGAATAAAAAAGTTGAACTCTATGAAAAAACAGATATAAGAAATTTTAACACAAGTCAAAAAATTGATCTAGTGGTTATTGATGTTAGTTTCATATCTATAAAAGAAATTTTACCAAGTATTATGAAATTATCTAATAGGGACACATTAATAATTGCAATGGTTAAGCCACAATTTGAAGCAGATAGAGATGGGACTATTAAAGGTGTTGTTAAAAATAATTCATATCGAAGAAAAATACTTCAAGAATTTGAAAATTGGTGTCGTATAAATAATTTATACATAAAAGATAAACGAGATAGTGGAGTAAAAGGCTCTAAAGGTAATCAAGAGAGATTTTATATTCTGAAAGTATTGACTAAATAATTTATACAAAAATAAAAAACCGCACAATATCATATGCGGTTTTTTATTGTCTTAAACGTTAAACCTAAATTCAACAACA
>CALHCA010000082.1 GCA_937930585.1 uncultured bacterium | reverse complement strand
CGTGTACCCCTTTAAATTCAAGGTAGCTCGTCTCACCATCTTCGATATTCGACATATACTTTTTAATGTCTTCAATTTTTTATATTTTATTAAAAATATCTTTTATATCCATATTACTATTATACACTTTCTTAGTTTAAACCAAAAAACTATTTAGCTTCTTGAATCTCCCGACTAAAAAATAACACCTATTATAAGGTGTTATTTTCTATTATCTCCTAAGCCAACTCTCCTGTCGCAATTACCGAAACATTAACGTCAAGCTCCTGATTAACTCTCGCTAGAGATGTCATTGTAAATTCAACATAGGTGGTATTCACTACTGTGCTAAACACAGCTAATGGATTTATTCCTGCATTCAAGATTTGAACTGCCACAGCTGGTGGATTTTTAAACACTTTAGGAAACTCAATTCTTGTTTTTTCATTTCTTTGGCGAAAGAAGTTAGGATTCCAATATATCTGGTCGAACTATTTCGAGAAATAGTGGCACAAAATCTTTATTTGGATGTGATAAAACCAACTTAACCATTATTTTTAGCTCCCACTTAAAAATTGGTTTAAGCTCAATGAACACCGCTGTGATTGTTTCGTTAATTTTAAATAATTCTTTATTAAGATTTTCAAAAATAAGAAATCTTATGTAGAATGAAAAGCTTAACTAATAGATTGAAAAAATATTTATCAATAACCTTAGTTAAGCTTCATATATTTTTAGTTCAGAATTTTCCAACAGCAACTGATTAAATCTTGCAAAGTTTCATTATAATTTTCATAAATTCGAAAACCTGCCGCATAAGCATGTCCGCCCCCACCAAAATAACCTGCAATATCTGCAGCGATTGGTGAATTTGTCCGAACTTTTCCAGTAAGTTTTCCATCTGGGTAGGTTTTTATAGCCACGCAAGCTTCTACACCTTCAACCATTCGCATTTCATCAATCACCAAAACACTTGGGTTATATTTATCAGAATATTCTTTAATCTCATTCCATGGAATATGTACAACTGCCAATTTTCCATCTAAAAAATATTCAATTCGCTGGATTAGTTCTCCCTTATATTTTAAAATTTCAGGTGCTTTTTTCGAAAGTTCACGGCGATTTTCTTCAAGCTTAGCTGAATTTGCTCCAAGTTTTGTTAATTTACCTGCAATTTCAAAAGTTCTGGCTGAAGTATTGCTTGTTGAAAGCCCAAGTGTATCGCTAAAAATTGCCCCAAGTAAATTTTGCGCAGCGTTTTCGTTAATCTTCCAGTGATTTGCTTTTGCGATTTCGAAAATTAATTCACCTGCTGAGCTAGCCTCTTCTAAAATTAATTCGTGTTTAAAAAACAAATCTGGTGTTGTGTCAGTGTGGTGGTCAATAACTAAAACTGGCGTTTTTTCGAGCAAGTTTTTGTAAAGCGGGTCCTCAATTATTTTTGATAGTAGAATACTGCTAGTTGTATCAACAATAATAAAAAGGTCAAATTTTTCATAAATTGAACTTTCTACTCTGTCCCAGCCCTTAAAATATCGCAAATATTTAGGGATATCAACTGGACAGAAAAGTTTAACTTCTTTGCCTAACTCGCTTAAAATTTCTTCTAATCCTAAAGCTGATCCTAAACTATCGCCATCAGGGTTTTCAGCCTGAATAACGCAAATTTTTTCTGCATTTTCGACTAATTTTTTGGCATTTTCGAAATTCATTAAATTGCCTTTCGTCCTTCTAAGGCATGACTTAAAGTGATCTGGTCGGCATATTCCAGATCAACGCCTACTGGCAGACCGCGTGCAAGTCGTGAAATTACTAAGTTTTCGAAGCCTTTTTCGCGTAAATAATTCTGAATATAAAGTGCTGTGCTTTCGCCTTCAACGCTAGCGTTTGTTGCGATAATTATCTCTTGAACTTCATCTTTCGAAATTCTTTCAGCAAGCTCGCGAATATGCAATTGATCAGGTGTGATTCCGTTAATCGGTGAAATAACTCCACCTAAAACGTGGTAGGTTCCGTTAAAATGTTTTGTTTTTTCAAGGGCTATGATATCTAGCGGCTCTTCAACGACTGCAATTAGCTTTTTATTGCGAGTTTCATCAGTATAAAGCGGTGAAATTTCTTCATCTTTTGAAATTAATGCAAAAGTTATAGGACAACTTTTAACATTTTTATGCAAATTTAAAAGACTATCGGCAATTTTTTCACTTATGATAGTATTATTTTTTAGTAAATAGTAAGCATAGCGTTCGGCTGTTCGCGAGCCGACGCCAGGGAGTTTGCCGAGATTTTCAATAGTTTCAGTTAATGCTTGAGGTAGAATTTGTGACATTTTTCTCTTTCGAAAAGATTAAAGTCCCAAGTTTCCTAAACCACCCATTAAAGGCTGCATTTTTTCAGCAGCAACTTTTTGAGCTTCTTCCAAGCCATCACGAATCGCAATTTGAATCCAATGTTCAAGCTCTTCAGTATCTTCAAAATCGATCAATTCTGGGTTGAGTTTTACACTTTTTACTTTTAACTCACCAGTAAACTGAATTACGACTGCGCCCTCGCCAGCTTCAACTTCAATAATTTCTTTTTTAAGTTCTTTTTGTGCTTTCTGTAGTTCGCGCACCATTTTCATTTGGTCTTTAATTCCTGCCATAATTCCTCCATTTAAAAATAATTTACTCTTCTAATTTTATCAAAAAAACACTTAAAAATCAACCTCGCCGCAAAACATAAAATCTATCAGCATTATATTTACGGTTTGAAACTAAAATTCTTTTTACGCTATAATTTACTGGAATTTTTGCGTTTTGGTAGGCTTCTTTCGAAAGAATTACTTCGGAATCTTCGAATTTATTTTTTACTTTTGCCCTTCCTTGACGCTCAAGTGTTTTATAGAAATCTTCTTCATTTTTCGAAACCATTAAGATACGGTTTGAATCTGTTTTTTCAAGTAAAATGCTCAAATCTTGGCTAAAAGCGGCGAGCGGCTGTGGTGAGTATCGATAACTTAAAGCAAAAACTGAAAGATTGGTGATTAATAGGTTAAAGACAAAAATTGAAATTGGAATTAAGCCAAAAACTCGAGCATAAGGGTTTTTTGGAAAAAGAGCATACCAAGTATTAATTAAACCTTGGAGCCCTGTAATTGTTAAAATTAAAATTGGTGTAAAAAGAATTGTGATTGTTGTGGGATTGATAATACAAACTAAAATTAGAATTGCTGTCCAGATATTTATTAAATAACTTTTTGCAGAATGTTTTGCGATGAATGTAAAATATAACCCGATTGCAATTAAAATTGAAGTTGCTGGATTGATTATTGGCGAAATCATTCCATTGCTGATCGGATTCGAAAAGCTAAAAAGTGCTAAAACTAAACTTTTGATATTTTCGAAAATTTTTAGCGAATTTGGAATTCCAAAAATTATTTTTAAGATTGAAAAGTCGAAAAAGATTGAAACTAAAAGTGGTGAAGTTATTATCAAAAATAATACCAGCGCCGCAATTTTTTGGGAATTTGGTGATTTTTTAATAATAAACCGTAAATGTGGATGTACTAAAATGGTAATTAAAAATGCTAGCACAATGTAAGGGCTGAGGGGTGTATAAAAACTAAGCCCTAAAATTGAAATTAAAGTGAAAATTTGGCGTTTTTTTGGCTCTTTTAGAAATTCCATTCCGCTCCAAATTAGCAAAATTGGGTAAAAAATATAGAGAATTTCACTCGTTCCATTTTGAGCAATGAAGAAAAACTGGCTTGATGTTATTGCAATAATAGAAGCTAAAAAAGCTGGATACAATGCTAAAAAAGGAGAATTTCAAGCCTTAGAATACGCTGAAGCTTTGGAGAAAAAATTTAACTTTTTTCCAATAAGATTTGTAACTAATGGTTTTGAAATATTTATCTATGAAAATAAAAACTCTATTCCTAGAAGAATTTATGGTTTTTATAGAAAAGAAGAACTTTTAAAAATTATAGCTAGAAGAAATGAAAAAATAGTTGCAAATGATATCACTATAAATAAAGAAATAATAGACAGATACTATCAAGAAAGAGCAGTAAAAAAAGCAATAGAAAACTATATTTCAGGAAATAGAAAATCTTTACTTGTTATGGCAACAGGTTCAGGAAAAACAAGAGTTGCAATTTCAATAGTGGACTGTTTATCAAGACTAAATATGATAAAAAGAACTCTATTTTTAGCTGATAGAATAGCACTTGTTAAGCAGGCATTAAATAATTTTAAAAAATCTTTACCTGATTATACTCTTGTTGATCTAGTATCAGAAAAAGATAGAGACAATGCAAAAATTATATTTTCTACTTATCAAACAATGATGGCAGAGTCAGAAAAAACTAGAGAAGATGGAACTAATAAATATGGAGTAGGTGCATTTGATTTAATTATTGTTGATGAAGCACATAGAAGTATTTATCAAAAATATGGAGATTTATTTGAATATTTTGATAGCTTAATTTTAGGACTTACTGCAACTCCAAAAGATGAAATAGATAGAAATACATTTAAAGTTTTTGATATGAATTCAAAAGAACCTACTGATTCTTATGATTTATTTGAAGCAGCTAAGGATGGATATTTACTATTACCTAAAATAAAAGAAGGAGCTTTAAATTATCCAGAAAATGGTATAGTTTATAGTAAACTTTCAGAAGAAGAAAAAGAAAAATATGAAAGTCTTTTTGATGAAGAAGATAGTATGCCAGAAGAAATTTCAGGAGATAGTTTAAATTCTTGGTTTTTTAATGATGGAACAACAAGTAAGGTTCTTACTACTCTTATGGAAGAAGGATATAAAATTGAATCAGGTGATAAATTAGGAAAAACTATAATATTTGCAAAGAATGATAGACATGCAGACCATATTGTAGAAATTTTCAATAGATTGTATAAAAATCTTGGAGGAGAATTTTGCCAAAAAATTACAACAAAAGTTGAAAAAGTTCAAGCACTAATAGATAGATTTGTAAATCCTAATAGTTTCCCTCAAATAGCAGTATCAGTTGATATGCTTGACACTGGAATAGATATTCCAGAAATATTAAATCTTGTTTTTTATAAAAAAGTGAAGTCAAAAGCTAAATTTTGGCAAATGATAGGTAGAGGAACAAGAAAATGTAAAGATATTTATGGAGTTGGTAAAGATAAAGAAGATTTTTTAATTTTAGATTTTTGCAGAAATTTCTCATATTTTGAAATGAAAGATAGATTTGAAGAAGATAACACAAAATTATCAAAACCATTATCTAGTAAAATTTTTGAAAATAAGGTTAAAATGATTTTTAAACTTCAAGATTTAGAATATCAAATGGATGAAAAGTATAAAGAGCTTTGGGAGAATCTAGTAACTGAGGTATATAATTTAATTGCTTCTTTAAATGAAGATAATATTTCAGTGAAAACAAGAATTTCTTATGTGAAAAAATATAAAAATATTGATCTTTTAAAAAATCTAGAAGAAAAAGATGTTGATGAAATTATTAAAAATTTAAGTTCTTTACCTTTTGCTATTGAAGAAAAAACTGAAATGGAAAAGAAATTTGAAAACCTTATTTTAAAAAGTCAACTTAAATTATTTGATAATAAAAAAATAGAGAATGAAAAAGTAGAAATTTCTGATATTACAAAAGAATTATCTAAAAAGGGAACTATAAAAGAAATTCAAAAAAATGCAAGTTATATTATGAAAATAATAAAAGATGAGGATTATCTAAAAAATATTGATATTTTAGAACTAGAAAATTTAAGAAATATTATTGAACCTTTAACAATATTTTTAGATTCAAATGGGAAACACTTAAATTATATTGTAGGAGATTTAGAAGATAATTTTATTTCTATGGAAATAAGAGATATAAATGTTTTTGGTTCTGTTTATCTTAATTCTAAAGAGAAATTCCAAAAATAT
>CALHCA010000081.1 GCA_937930585.1 uncultured bacterium | reverse complement strand
TATTTTGACGGGACATATTGATACCGTTTCGGCTGGTGATTTGCAAGCTTGGGAAGAATCACCTTGGAAAGCAATTGAAACGAATGAAAAAATTATTGGTTTGGGTGCAAGCGATATGAAAGGTGGTTTGGCTGCTCAATTTATTGCTGGTCTTGAATTTGCTAAAGAAAATAATTTCGCAAGTGATTTTGACCTTTGGTTGGTTGCAGTTTCAAATGAAGAAATTGATGGCCGTGGGAGTCGAAATTTTGTAAAATGGTTGAATGAACAAAAAGAATTTGATTATAGGGAGTTCTTTGGCGTGATTGCTGAGCCAACAAATTGTGAAAATATTGAAATTGGTCATCGTGGAAATCGCTTTGTTCGATTAAGATTTAAAGGTGAGAGTGGCCATGCCTCGCAACAGATGAATTTTTATAAATCTGCACTTTCGAAAGCTTCGTTTTTTCTAGCAGAAATTAATAATATTCTTGAAGATTGGAAAGAAAATTTTTCGAACGATTTTTTAGGATTACCAAGTTTAGTTCCGACCTCATTGAGATCTGGTGAAGATAAAAGCCCAAATAAAACTGCGCCTTCTGCTGAAATAATTCTTGATATTCGAACTACTCCTGAGCTTGACTCTGATTTTGAGAATATCTTTAACTCATTAGCCGAAAGATATGATTTTAAGTGGGAATATCATAGTGAGCCAGTTCCTTCAAGCCTTGTTCCAAAAAGATCAAGGGTTATTGAAAATATTTTGAAGGTTTCGAAATTAAGTGAAGAATCTATTATGGTTAGTCCAGGTGCGACCGACCAAGGTGAATTTGTAAATGGATTGAAAAATGCTCAGATAGTTGTTTTTGGGCCTGGTGAATGGGATGAGGCTCATCATCAGAATGAATTTATATATATAGATAAGCTTTCGAAATATAAAACTTGGATTATTGATTTTTTGAAAGAATTTTAATAGAAAGTATTGACTTGAACGATGCTTTTTGGTAAAATTAAAACATGCGCGGGTTTAGCTCAGTTGTTAGAGCGCTTCCTTGCCATGGAAGAGGCCAGGAGTTAGAGTCTCCTAACCCGCACCAATCTAGATATTAAAATGACTGCTCAGGCAGTCTTTATTTTATTGTAGTAACATAAACTACTTAGGTTTTTGTAGTTTAGATTAATTTATTGATATTTTTTATTTTCTCCTTTTTTTGACAGATGATTTGAACTGAAGTGTGGGAGGGGAGGCTTATCATTTCCAGCTCGAATCGCTCACTAAAGGTTAGATTTGAAGTTTTTAAATCATTTTTTAAACAAAAAGAATGACTGTTCATTGCTCAGTCACTCTTTTTGGTACCGCGAGCCGGACTTGAACCGGCACGAGCGTAATGCTCACCAGATTTTGAGTCTAGCGTGTCTACCAATTCCACCATCGCGGCTTATTATGGTTTTGACTATTTACATAGCTCATTATCTATTGTATACTAAGAGTAGGGAAAAATCAAGAGAAATGAATGATAATAATAAGAAAAATCAAAATAGTGGATTAAACATACCAGAGAGACAATTGCGAAATGCTTTTTCAAATAATAGAAATCGGGCCGCAATTGAGTTTCGAAGGCAAAAAGTTCAACAGATTTATCAAAAAGCTAGTGTTGAACAAATCGCGGAGATCCAGCAAAGTAAAAAAGAAATTCAGCCAGAGAAAATTAACTTAGTGGAATATTTAAAGAATCAGAATAACCCTAAAAAAGTTGATGAGCAGCGAGAAGAATTAATTAAAAACTCAATTGAGGAAGTTTCGAAACCATTTCAACCGCAACCAAAAGCTAATTTTAATTCTGGTGTTGGCCAAGAGACTGATGATTTTAAAGCTCGCCAAAAAGTTATTCAACCACTCCAGAATAAGCAAGATGTCGTAAAAGTTGATGAAAAATCACATAATTTAGGAGCGATAAAATATAAGCCTCAGCAAACTGTTCAAAATTTATACAATATCCAGCAAGAAAATCAGCCAAGTGAGCAATGGAAACGATATCACGCAGCTTGGCAGAATTATTATCAAAAATATTATGAGACCTATTATTCAGCTGCCCTGAAGCAACAAAGAAATCAAACAGCAAACATTCAACCAGAAGTTGTAGAGGATTTAACGGAAAGTCAGAAAAAAGAGCGAGCTTTGGCAAAGCTTCGAAAAGACATTTCGGAAAAAGCACGTCAGCAAACTGAGAAAATTCGAAAATCTCGCCATTTTGTACCAATTTTTTCAGCGATTATTGTGGTAGCTTTATTTCTATTTCTGCAATACAATAGACTATTTTTTGCTTCAGTTGAGGCTTATGTTGCACCAGGAAATTCGAATGCTGCTCAAACAATTTATAGCCCGAATTCTTCTAACTCGGTTGGACAAGAATCAAAATTAATTATTCCAAAAATTAATGTTGACGTTCCGGTTATCTATGGTGTTGGAAACGATAATGCATCTCAATTGAAAGCGATGGAAAAGGGTGTCGCACACTTTTCGATCCCAGGCGCAAATGCGGTTCCAGGGCAAAATGGAAATACCGTCTTAAGTGGTCATTCAAGTAATGATTTGTTTGATACGGGTGATTATAAATTTATTTTTGCTCAGCTTGATAAACTCAAACAGGGTGATGTAATTTACGCTAATTATAATGGTAAGCGATATACTTATAATGTAACTAGA
>CALHCA010000080.1 GCA_937930585.1 uncultured bacterium | reverse complement strand
TTCGAAAATTCTCGCAGTTTATCTCGCAAAATGGTTAAGTTTAAAATTGTATCATAAAATTCTTCGTCAGATTTTTGCGAAATAAAATCTCGAATTGGTGATTTTAAGCCTTCGCGAATTTCCCTTGAGCCCAAAATATAATCAAAAAGCTCTTCGAAAGTCTTTTCATATGAAAATTCGGCTAGCGTAACTAAAATTTCACCCAAATTTCGAATTTGTTCAACTTCATTTTTTAGCATAGCTTCAATCCAGAAATTACGATTGTCTTTAGCCGCCCAGCTCATTTTCCAGGCTTCAATTGTTGGGATTCGCCAAAAATCAAAACTCAAAACCTCAGGAAAAAGGTTTGCCATTTTTTCTTCATCTTTATCACGAATTGCCAAAATCAGCTTCGAAATCTTAATTAACTTCGAAATTGTTTCATTTTTTAGGATATTTTCACGTTTCTCATAATAAATTGGTACATTTTGGTTTTTTAAATACGGCACAAAAGCTTGCAGAATCTTGTGCTTTGGTGCAATTACGGCAATTTCTTTTGGTGCAACTCCGTTTTGAATTAAATTCGAAATTTTTTCTGCAACCCAAGAAAATTCTGCGATTTGACTTTCGAAATTCGTTCGTTCAAGCTGAATTTTTCGGTTGATGAAGCTCCCTTCCGCTGAAATATCTTTCTCAATTTTAATTGGCAAGTTTTTAGTCAATCGCCCTGAAATCGTATTTGCAACATTTTTCGAAGCAGTCAAGATATCGCCGTGCGAACGGTAATTTTTAGTTAAGTTGATGACTTTTGTGTTTTCGCCAAAACGATTGTAAAAATCAATCATGTTCGACTTGCTTGCGCCTTGAAAAGCCATGATTGCTTGGTCATCGTCGCCCACTGCTAAGACATTTGGCTTATTCTCCATAACGGGATT
The DNA here is from genome assembly GCA_937930585.1 of uncultured bacterium. Classification (GTDB taxonomy): domain Bacteria; phylum Patescibacteriota; class Saccharimonadia; order Saccharimonadales; family Saccharimonadaceae; genus Nanogingivalis. Next base: position 466 of record CALHCA010000080.1, on the reverse strand, counting down.
ATTTGTAAGTAGCTCAATAATTTTCGCTTGCGAATCATTGGTGTCTTGGTATTCATCTAATAGTAAATATTGATATTTTTCTTGAAGCGTGAACCGAAAATCATCGTTGTTTTCAAGTGTTTCGATAACTTCCAGAATCATATCATTAAAATCATAAAGCCCACGATTTTTCATTTCATTATTGAATTTTTCATAAAAATCAGCAAATTCAAGTAGTTTTTTATTTGCATAAGTGTCGCTGATTTGAAAATTATCTTCGAAATCTTTTAAATTAAGAAAAGTGTTCTTCCAATCTGTTAAAGGTTTTGATTTTCCAGTTTCTTCAGCTTCAAGATAAGCCTCATTTAATTTTTCGAAATAAAAATATAAATTACTTTTAAACTTTGTATCGTTTAAATCTTTTGAGATTGAATTTTTTAAATTATCGCGAATTGCTGAATAAAACGGCTGAACCTGCGCAAAAGTC
>CALHCA010000079.1 GCA_937930585.1 uncultured bacterium | reverse complement strand
TCAAGATGTGACTGCAGCCATCGCTAAAGCGACAAATGTTGCGAAGAAAAATATGATTGAAATCGCCCTTGAAGGTGACACAATTCCTCATGAAGCTGAGAAAAAAGTAACTGGTGCTCATGTTCTTTTGAAGCCTGCAGCTCCTGGTACTGGTATCATCGCTGGTGGTGTTGTTCGGCAAATTATTGGTGTAACAGGCATTCGAAACATGCTTTCGAAATCGCTTGGCTCAACAAATAAAGTTAATATTGCTTACGCAACTATAGATGCTTTAAATAGCCTCGTTCCTAAAGAACAATGGTTAAACGCACCAAAAACTAAAAAGGAGACTAAGTAATGAAATACAATGAACTCCAAGTTTCTGCAAATAAAGATAAAATTCGTGTTGGTCGTGGTATCTCAGCTGGTCGTGGTAAGACTGCTGGTCGTGGTACTAAAGGTCAAGGAGCTCGAACAGGAAAGAAACTTCGTGCAACTTTCCAAGGTGGTCAAAATCCACTTGTTCAAGCAACTCCAAAAGCTCGCGGATTCAAATCTTTGCGAAAACCAGCTCAAGTTGTGTATCTTGACCACTTGAACGATTTGGCTGGTGAAGTTGATAACTTCCGACTTTTTGAAGAAGGTTACATTTCAACACCTTTCCATAAAGTTAAGGTTATCTCACGAGGTGAATTGAATGAAAAAGTTACTCTAAAAGTTCAAGCTGCTTCGAAATCTGCCATTGAAGCGATTGAAAAAGCTGGCGGAAAATTCGAAAAAGTTGCGACACCTTTGAAGAAATCTGCAAAAGAAGAAAAATAATTCTTCTTGAGGTATTTAAAACAGCTCAAAACGAGCTGTTTTAGTTTTAGATAAAAATATTTAAAACTGTTTTTTTTTGATTTTTGTGCTAAACTATATATATGACAGATAAAGATATAATTTCAATAAAGAACTTTAAGCTGTCGTTTGGTAATAAAGAAATTATTCGCGGACTAAGTTTTAATGTTAAAAAGGGCGAAATTTTTGGTTTTTTAGGATCAAACGGAAGCGGAAAAACAACAACAATTCGAGCTTTGCTAGGAATTTATCAGGCAGATTCGGGTGAACTTTTAATTAATGGTGAAGAATTCTCTCCTGAAAGAATTGGCGCAATTGGATATTTGCCAGAGGAGCGTGGTCTTTATAAAAAAGAAAAAGTTATTGATGTGATGCAATATTTTGGGCAACTTAAAGGTCTTTCGAAAAAAGAAGCTCAAGAGTTTTCAAAAAAATATTTGAAGCGTGTTGGTCTGGAAGATAAAGCAAACTCAAATATCGATAAACTTTCAGGCGGTCAGCAGCAAAAAATCCAGTTAGGAATTACCATTATGGGCAAACCCGAAATACTTATTTTGGACGAGCCAACAAAGGGTTTTGATCCTGTTAATCGCCAACTTCTTATGGATATCATTGAAGAAGAAAATGCTCGCGGTGCTACAATTATGATGGTAACTCACCAAATGGAAGAAGTTGAGAAAATTTGTAACCGTGCATTGCTTTTAAAAAACGGTAAAATGGAAGCTTATGGAACGGTGGATGAAATTCGAAATAAATTTGGCAAACAGCGAATCATTCTTGAATTTGTTGGTGAGCTGCCAAAGAGCGATAAATTTGAGATTATAAAAAAAGAAGCAAACTATGCCGAACTTTCATTAAAAGCCGATTCACAAGAAATTCTGAAAGAATTAGTTTCAAAAAATCTGCAAATTATAAACTTTAAGGTTCAAAAATCAACTTTAAATGAGATTTTTTTGAATATTTATGGCGAAGAAAACGAAGTGGAAAATGAGGTAAAAAATGTATAATCTAGGAACAGTTTTAAGGTTCGAAATCTTCCGTGCACTAAAAAAGCCAACTTTTTGGATTGCGATTTTTGCAATTCCTGTAATTTATGGCGCAATGTTTATGTTTGGTGTAATTTCAGGCTCGCAAGCAAAGGAGAATCAAGAAAAATTAGCAAAAGAGAGTTTTTCTTTCCAGGTTCAAGATGAAAGCGGCTTAATCTCTAAGGAGCTTGTTTCGCAATTAAAGGGTGGTTTTTCGAATGATAAGCAAAAGGCGATTGAAGCCGTAAAAAATGGAAAACTTAGTGCATTTTATTTTATACCAAAAGATTTAACCAGTGAAAAGGTTGAAATTTATGGAAAAAATACTAATATCAATGAAAACGGCAAATATTCAGCGGTTTTAAAAACTATTTTGAAGAATTCTGGCGTCCAAGCTACGAATAAAAATCAGTTGGCGTTGATTAATGAAACTTATAAAACTGAGCAAACATTTTTCAAAAATGGTGAAAAATATAATCAATTCCCAGAAATGATTGTGCCGGGAATTTTCTTAGCGATATTCTACTTTATTACTGTTTTTCTTTCGAACCGGATGCTTACAAGCACAACTGAAGAAAAAGAAAACCGCGTCACAGAGATGATTTTAACCAGCATTTCAGCTAAAACTTTAATTTTGGGAAAAATTATTTCAATCATGGTTTTAGGGCTCGTTCAAATTTTAACAATAATTCTACCAATTGTCATTGGGCTTATAATAATTTCAAGTATTGGAACGCTCGCAAAAGATTTAAATTTACCAGATTTGATGCCAATTATCTCAGCTATTAAATGGGATTTTGGTACAATTGCAATTTCTGCCGTAATTTTAATTGCTGGATTTATGATGACAACAGGATTTATTGTTGCACTCGGTTCAGCAATGCCGACCGCACAAGAGGCTTCAAATTATTTTGCAGCAATTATTATGCCTCTAATGATGCCGCTTTTTGTGCTTCCTTCATTCCTTTCGAGCGAGCCAAGCGCTCTAACTGTCTTCTTGAGCTATTTCCCGCTAACCTCACCAATTTCTTTGCTTCTTCGAAATATGTTGGGAACTTTGAGCTTAGCAGAAGCCCTTATTGGAATTTCGCTTCTTGTTATTTTTGCGATTTTTGCCGTTTGGCTCGCTGTGCGAATCTTCCGCTTTGGAACAATCTCTTATGGTTCAAAAGTGAATCTTAAAAGTATTTTTTCGAAAAAGAAAATTGCTTAAATTAGATTTAAAAAAACAACAAGAGTCGTTCAAAAAGGACGGCTCTTGACTTTTATTTTAAAAAGTGGTATAATTTAAAAGATTTTCGAATCAAAAATTTTTTTTTTGGGGGGTAGAACCTTATGATATTTAGCAAAGAAGTTATGAAGAAAATATTCGAAGAGTCTTTCAATGATGAAGTTGTGAAAATCAGCCATATAAAATCTTCTATATACTTTAGGGGTAAAAGGTATCGCATGGAATATAATCCTCTAGATGGATATATAACTTTTGCCGAAAGTAACTGGAATAGAATTGGAACTATTTCTTTACATAATGGATCCGACACATTTTTCGACATTGATCCATCAACCATTTTTGGTTACTCTGTTATACTTTTTAAGTTTAAGCTCGAAAAGTACATAAAGTTAAATCAGAAAAAATCTCAACGTAAATTTCTTATGAGATAACCTGCTATCTTAATTAGCCTCATTTCGAGGCTTTTCTTTTTTCAAAAAAATAAATTTTCAGGATTTTTTAAGTAAAGCGTGATAAAATAAAAATATGAGAATTTTGATTGTTGAAGATGAACGAAAAATTGCTCGAGCGCTTGGGCGAGCTTTGAGAAATGAAAAATACGCCGTGGATATTTCGCATGACGGGACTGATGCTTACGCGATGGCGGGAATGATTGATTATGATTTATTGATTTTGGACAGAATGATTCCAGGTGATTATGACGGTTTAAGCTTAACTAAAAAGCTCCGCGAGGAAGGTAAAAAAGTACCAATTTTACTTTTAACGGCATTGGGTGAAATTCAAGATAAAACTGAAGGTTTAGATAGTGGCGCAGATGACTATTTAACAAAACCTTTCGCTTTAGATGAGCTTTTAGCGCGTGTTCGAGCTTTGCTTCGAAGGCCACAAACCCAAGCTGAAACTATTTTAAAAATTGCAGATCTATCATTAGATTTAAACACGCACGAAGTTTTTCGAAACAATCAAAAAATTGAACTTACAAATAAAGAATTTTCACTTCTTGAATATTTGGTGCGAAATACTGGTCGCCCAGTCTCGAAAGAACAAATTATTGCGCATGTTTGGAATTATGATGCAGATATTTTGCCAAATAATATAGAAGTTTATATCAGTTATTTGCGTGAAAAAGTTGATAAGCCTTTTGAGAAAAAGCTAATTAAAACCGTGCGAGGAATAGGATATAAAATTGATGAACAATAAAGAGCGAAAATTATTTAAATTCGGTGGCGATATTTTTAAAAGTGCTCATTTTAGCCTTTCGATGCTATATTTTTTGA
>CALHCA010000078.1 GCA_937930585.1 uncultured bacterium | reverse complement strand
GATTTACAAAAGTATATTTTTGAAAATAAAATTAAAATGCCAGAAAATAATAAGAATAAGCGATATTTAATTCGATCAATAGAAAAAAGCATAAGCGAAAAGGGTAAAAGTTGTAAAAAACACAATAAGTATAATAATATTGTTGTAGGAATAACAACTAATCGTGAAGAGCTCCGAGAAAAAATCTTTAAAAGGAATGAACATTTTTTTAACTCTGGAATAATTGAAGAATACAAAAAAGTTGAACAGAAGTATGGCTCAAATTCCGAAGCAATGACAGCAAATGCTTATCCGTTAATTCGAAAGTTTTTGAATGGGGAATTAGATAAGAAGGAACTTATTGATAAGATGTCTGTGCAGGATTGGAGACTAGCTAAAAGACAAATAACTTTTATGAAGAGAAATAAAGCTATAGTGTGGCTTGATTTAAAAGATACTGAACAATTTATTATTTCGAAAATTAAAAAATGTATAAAAAAGTTGTAAAAGGTCTGGTTGATTTTTGAAAAATATGGTAAAATAGATTTATGGAACAGAGTATAAATGCACTATTTGGTTCAAAAACGAGGGTTAAACTTTTAAACCTATTTTTCAATAGTCCAGAAGAGAAGTTTTACGTTCGTGAAATATCGCGAATTATTGATGAGCAAGTTAACTCTGTTCGAAGAGAACTAACCAATCTTGAAAGTGTTGGTGTTGTAAAAAACTCAACAGAAGATAGGAAGATTTTCTATCAAGCGAACCAGAGGTTTAAATATTACCTTCCGTTAAGAGCGATGTTTGCTGGAGTTAAAATGAATGAGAGTGTTTCTGTTGATAAAAAAATATCTTCTATAGATAGATGGCAGTCTGAAATTGAGAATGTTCAAAAAGAAATAGATATTCTTGTATTATTTGGGGTTCTTGTTGATGACGTATATTCAGATGTCGATATGTTGATAGTTGGAAATAATAATAATAAAAAACTTTCGAATTGGGCTTCAGATATTGAGAAAAAAGAAGGCCGTGAGTTAAACTATATGATTTTATCTATGGAAGATTTTTACTATCGATATACCACGCAAGATACCTTTATAAAAGGGTTATTTGAAAATAATTACAAAATAGTCTTTGATAAAGAGAATATACTTGAAAAATTATAATGGGAGTAAATAATGTTTGATATTGAATATAAGGGTGCAAACAGTATCGTAATTTCTACAAAAAAGATTTCATTAATAACTGATCCTAAACATTCTATTTTTGGTGACAAAGATTTAGTTATTAAAGATGGGGTTGAGCTTGCCACTGAGGAGAGGTTTAAAACTGGCAATGAAGATTTTAAGCTTTCAATATCCTATCCTGGAAGTTATGAAGTATCAGATTTTACTATAAATGGCTATCAAGAAAAACGGCATATTGATGAAGATAAGGATGGCAAAAAATCTGTAATTTACAGTGTTGAAGTTTATGGCGTTAGAATCGGTATTTTGGGAAATATTGACCCAAATCTATCTGACGACCAGCTTGAGAACCTTGGTGTTTTGGATATTTTAGTTTTACCAATTGGCGGTGGTGGATATACTCTAGATGCAACTGCTGCGGCAAATATTGCTAGAAGGTCTGATGCAAAAATAATTATTCCTGTTCATTATGCTGATGATGGAGTTAACTACGAAGTTCCTCAGTCTGATTTTTCACTTTTCGAAAAAGAACTAGGTGTTGATGTTGAAAAAACTACAAAGTATAAAGTGAAGTCGGCTACAAGTTTACCTGAGAAAATGACAATAGTTAAAATTGAACGGACAAAATAATATTTTTTAAAGAGCTAATCTTTCGAAGATAGGCTCTTTTTTATATAAGAAAAAACCCACAAAATTGTGGGAATTTTCTTTTGAGATAAAAATATTATAGAATACCTTTTTTCTTCAAAGTTCGGATAGCTGCGGTGCTCAAATTTAGTCGAACTTTTTTACCATCAATAATAATAGTTTTCTTTTGGATGTTCGGCTTAAAAGTTCGTTTTGTGCGTCGCAATGAAAAGCTAACGTTGTTTCCGTGTTGCTTTCCTTTTCCTGTTAAATCACATACTGCCATTTTAACTCTCTTTACTTTAATATTTACAATCTGTTCCATTATAACGTATTTTTTAAAAAAGGTCAAGTGGTGTATAATAGATATATGGTTTTTATAATATTTATATCTATAATTTCAATATTGGTGGCAATGATTGTTCATGAATTTTCTCACGGATTTATTGCGTATTTATTGGGCGATGAAACAGCAAAAAGGGAGGGAAGATTAACTTTAAATCCAATTTCTCATTTAGACCCTTATATTAGTATTATTTTACCGATATTATGCGTATTTTCGAATCTTCCTGTGATTGGCGGTGCAAAACCTGTTCCGGTTGATTCTAGAGAGCTTAAATGGGGTAAATGGGGTATGGCACTTGTTGCTCTTGCTGGGCCTTTATCTAATTTTGTAATGGCATTTATATCCTTTATGATTATGCACGCTTTAAACTTATCGCATGGTGATATAGCAGCTATTTTGGGTAGATTTACACTAATCAATTTGAGTTTGGCGATTTTTAACTTAATTCCAATTCCACCGCTCGATGGTTCGAAAATTCTTCAGCCATTTGCGCCGGAGTTTATTCAAGATTTTTTTGATAGGTTAGAATCTTATGGTTCAATTTTTATTTTAGCTTTGATGTTTTTATTTTCTACTGTAATTTCTAATTACATCAATTTCTCAATGAGTTTTATTCTTGAAGGATTTTCAGCTTTTTTACGAATTTTTGGTTTGTAGAATTTAAAACACTGGATTTTTATTTTAAAAATTGGTATAATTAAAGTAAGCCCTGCTGGCGAATGATTTTTCCTGAATAATCATTGATAGAGGAACTCCAAATGATGATCTACTATCGTGGTAGTAGGTTGAGGAGGTATCCACCGTATAATTTTATGCGGGGAAAATATCAAAGTTGGTGGGGCTTTTTATATTTGTGAAAATTTGATATAATAGAAGATAGCTTGTTAGATGGTCGCTAATTTAAAATTAGAGGAAAGTCCGGGCAGCATAGAGCAAGGCAGTTGTTAACGACAACCGAGGGAAACCTTAGGGAAAGTGCCACAGAAACGATACCGCCTGAAAAGGTAAGGGTGAAAGGAGTGAGGTAAGAGCTCACAGTTGCTCACGGTGACGCGAAGCAAGAGGTAAACCCTGTCTGCTGCAAGGAGAATTATAAAAATGGTTGCTCGCCATAATTCGATAACCGCTTGATTTAAGGAGTAATTCTTAAACTAGATAGATGACTATCCATGACAGAACCCGGCTTACAGACAAGCTTTTAATTTTAAACTAAAAATCACACTTCTTTCTAAAGTGTGATTTTTAGTTTTTTATTGAAGAATTATTTTACTGATTCAACAATCTTTGCAAAAGCTTTTGGCTCGCTAACTGCTAATTCTGCAAGAACTTTTCGGTCAAGCTCAATATTTTTAGCTTTCAAGCCAGCAATAAGTTTTCCGTAAGTGATTCCGTTTTCACGCGCTGCGATATTGATTCGAGTAATCCATAGGGTTCGAAGATCTCGTTTGCGATTTCGGCGGTCACGATATGCGTATTGCAATGAGCGGATTACGCCTTGTTTAGCTAATCGATATGAGCGTGTTCGCGCATGTTGCATACCTTTAGCTGCTTTTAGGATTTTCTTATGCTTTGCTCGTGCTGTTACACCTCGTTTTACTCGCATATTATTTTACTCCCAATGCTCGTTTAATATTTTTAGCCATTGCTCCTTCTACGGTTGCAGTGGTGTTAATTCGTCGTTTTCGACTTTTGCTTTTCTTGGAAAGCATGTGGTTCTTAAAGGCTCGACGGCGTACTACTTTGCCGCTTCCAGTAAGCTTCATTCGCTTTGCTGTGCCTTTATGTGTTTTTAATTTAGGCATTATTTACTCCTTACTACCAAACTCAGATTGCGGCCAGCCATCTGAGGTTTTTGCTCGACTATAGCTTCTTCTTCGAGAAGGGAAATAATTTTATTAGCCATTTCAAATCCAATTTCTTTATGAGCCATTTCTCGACCTTTAAAGACAATTTGAATTTTAACTTTATTTCCTGCAGACAAGAATTTTTTAACTTTTCGAAGTTTTATATCTAGGTCTCCAGAACCAATTTTTAGCCCAAAGCGCATTTGTTTAAGTTCAACTTGTTTAGCTTTACGCTTATTCTTCTGCTGTTCTTTCATTTTTTGATATTGGAACTTACCCCAATCAATAATTTTAACAACAGGTGGTTCAGCGTTTGGTGATATTTCTACAAGGTCTAGTCCTGCTTCTTGAGCAAGGCTAAAAGCCTCTTTCGAACTCATAATTCCAAGCTGCTCGCCACTTTGACCGATAACGCGAACTTCGCGAGCGCGAATTTCTTCGTTTATTCGAATTTTTTTGCTAATAATTTTCCTTCCTTTCGAGTTGCTATTTTCAGCAATTTACTCGCATATTATTTTATCAAATTTTTTAGAATAAATCAAGTATTTTACTTAATTTTCATTTTTATGACGATATTGTAAAGCCTCGCTAATGTGATTTACTTTAATATCTTTTGATGAGTCAAGGTCTGCAATTGTGCGTGAAACTTTAAGTATCTTTAGAAATGCTCGAGCGGATAAGTCAAGCTTTGACGTTGCTAAATTTAATAGGTTTTCGGCTTCTTTCGAAATATTAAATCTATTTTTTACATCACTAGTTTTAACCATACTGTTGTATAAATCACTACAACTATAACGTTTATGTTGTAATTCTAACGACATTTCTATCTGTTTCTTGGCATTAGTATGCTCAGAATTTTGTCTATTATTTTTCGAAAGAAGATTTTTGTTATGTATTCTATCAACATTAACAACCATATCAATTCTATCCATCAATGGTCCAGAAAGCTTTCTTTGGTAATTAAGAATTTGAGTGGATGAACAGGTGCATTCCTTTGTTGTGTCTCCATAAAAACCGCAAGGACAGGGATTCATCGTTGCAATAAGCATAAAATTTGCAGGATAAGAGCTTTTTCGATTTGTGCGAGTTATAGTTATTTTTCTATCTTCCAACGGTTGTCGTAAACTTTCAAGTATAGATTTAGGAAATTCTGGCATTTCATCTAAAAATAGAACACCATTGTGTGCCAGACTAATTTCACCAGGTAGAGCTTTTGAACCACCTCCGATTATAGATATTTTGCTTGCTGTATGGTGTGGCGTACGAAAAGGTCTCGAAATATTTGGGCTAATTTCATCAACCAGGCCATGAATTTTTAAAACTTCCAATAGCTCACTTTTCGAAAGTGGTGGTAATAGATTTAAGGCGGCTTGAGCAAGCATTGTTTTTCCTGTTCCTGGAGGACCAGTTAGCAGTATATTGTGCCTCCCAGCTATTGCAATAGTTAGAGCTCTTTTTGCCTGTTCTTGGCCAATGATATCATCAAGAATAATACCGTTATTGTTGTCTTTAAAAGGAGTGATACTTTTTTCATTTTTTATTATTTTTTCATTTTTAAGATGAAGAAAAACCTCTTTAAGATTTCTTGCACCAATTAATTTTACGCCATCTATTATTGAGCTTGTTTCTAAATTCTCAATAGGTAAGAAAATTTCTTTAACTCCATGGCTTCGAAGCTTTTCAACGATATTAATAACACCTTTAACTGGCCTAAGATCTCCGCTTAGTGATAACTCTCCAACGAATGCGCGGGACTTTAATTCGTACTGTTTTATCTGATTTGAGAGTGTTAAAATTGAAATCGCAATAGGTAAGTCAAAAAAAGTTCCATCTTTTGGGATTTCTGCAGGCGCTAAATTTATAACAATTTTCTTGGCGGGGAAATCTAACATTGAGTTTTTGATTGCACTTCGAACTCGTTCTTTTGCTTCATCGATCGCTTTATTTCCCATTCCAACAATTTGCAAACTCGGTAATCCTTTTGAAGAATCTCCTTCCACCTCAATAATTTCTGCTTCATAGCCAATTGGTGCGGCTGATATAACTTTACTCACCATAATGTAATAATTTTATCATAAGCATTTAAAAATCTCAATTTTATGATATAATGTAAATATGTTGGGGCTGAATTAGCTTTAGACAAGAGGAATTTAACAGTTTGGCTTGCAAGTCGTTTACTGCGTAAAGTATTAAATAAATGCAAAAAACTTTGCAGCTAAAGTTGCAGCATTATTTGCTCCAGCTTCAGCACCAGTTGCTGCTTAATTTATTAGCAACCATTTTTCGAAATAGGGCAGTGCGTATTTCGAAAAGTGTCATATTTTTTCACTGATAGCTTAAAATTTTCGCGATAAATTTTAAGTGAGATTTTTTCGCAACTTTTAATATATTTTTGTTGATTTTTTAAGTATTAAATTTTAACTAAAATTAACTAAACTTGTAGAAGGCCAAAATGTTACCTTTTGGACCCGAGGGCAGTTCTCGGCAGCTCCACCAAACAGTATTATTAAAAGCATCTTTTATATAGGATGTTTTTTTATTTTTCGAAAAAATAAAAATGAGCGACTGCGAGGAACGCTCATTTTATAAATAGTAATGTGGAGTTTTTGATTTTTTAATTTTAGAGTTTTATGTGAACTGCGGAATTCACTTGAAATAATTTTTATTTTTGGCTCATGTATAAACTTTTTATTCATAAGCTACCTCTATAATAATCTAAAATAAGCATAAAGTCAATACTTTTTTTGACTTTTTTGTATAATTTTTTTGTTCATTAAAATTAACAGATTTAAACATGTTAAAAGTACAACAAAACTAATTTTATTGCGCTTATGGTATTGACTTTTCGAAAAGCTTGTGATAGAATAAGAATAGCTTTGAAAGAAATAAAAAGCAAAAATAAAAAACAGTATTGTACATTCCACCAAGCACATTAGAAATTTTAAAATTTGATAATTTTGAGTTGACCGGTATTCTTTACGGAGTTTGAACGGCGATTTGAAATTGAGGTTTATAAAATCATCATCGGATTTTTAACTTAGTTTCGAAACGCCAAAAAGCTCCGCAAAAAAATAGCGTAGAGCGCTGAGGCTAATAAGTACTTATATTTTCAAAAGAAAATATTCAAGGAACCCTCAATGAAATAAAATAACTATGCTTCTCCTCGCGAGAAGCGGTCAACTGGCCTAAAAGAGTAAGCCGTAGGCCACATATTTTAGTAAGGTATTTTTGTTATGATGGAAATTCCTACTTGCTTACTCTTTGGGCTGAATCTAACAAAATGGTATTATATTATGATTTCAAAAATTATTTTTAGTCTGTCTGGGTTGTCGGGTATTGGCATTTTTTTAATGCTCACCCAAACTTCTCCTAATAAAGTTGGTCCAGTTGGGATCCTTGCATTATTTGCAATGATATATTTGGTTTTTCTCGGTATTATTGCGATATTTTTATATTCTTCATATAGGGTTTTTTCGCTTGCATATTCTTTAGTCAGAAAGGGTCAGCCTTCACTAAAAAAACAAGAAAAAAATCCAGCTTTCTTTTTGAAATATTCTGCTGCGCTCGCTTTTGCTCCAATTGGAATTATAGCAAAACAATCCACCGGCGGAGTTGGAATATTCGAAATATTATTATTGATAATTATTGAAGTAATTGCAATAATTTACATTTCAAAACGCTAACGTTTGTGATATAATAGTTACATATGGAACCGCAAAAAAATCTTGAAATTCCACGAGTCTTTGAAGCTCATTCTCAACCAATAAATAATCCTCACGAAGTGGGGAATTTTGGCTTTGAGCAAAATGTGAATAGAATCGATAGTGATAAGGCTAGAGCCGAAGCTATGCAGGCTTTTTCGAATCAAGATTCTCAGCAGCCAATTTCACAAGCTATTTTGCCAGCGGTCCAGCAATCATCATCAAACAGCCCGGTAGCCGTAGTTCCAGCTACTGCAAGAGATATCGACCTCATGGAAGATGAATGGGTGAAAGATTTGAAGAAGATGATAGTTGAGACTAAGGGTGATCCATATGCTCGTGAAGTTCGATTTAAAGAAATGCAGATAGACTATTTGAAAAAAAGATATAACAGAATTATAAATGGTGGGAAGTAATGGGAATTTGGATAATATTATTTATTAGCTTTGTAATTATTTGCGTGGCTTCTTATTTTGCTTTTGATCAATATAAGAGAATGGTTCAAGAGGCGAAAAATTATGAGCGTGGCCTAAAAATGGTGCCAATTCGAATTCACCTTCCACCTCCAAGTGATGATCTTGAGGTTGGCGGTCGTGATGAGCGGGATGTTGTAGATGAAGTTCTTTCTGAAGCTCAAACAATGTATAATATTATTGCAAGTACTGCAACGAAAGGATTTAAAACTAAACTTTATGGACAGAGACATATTTCTTTCGAAATTGTTGCAAGTGATGGTCTTGTTCGTTATTATGCGGTCGTTCCTGCGGTTTTGACTGAAACAATCAAGCAAGCAATCTCTGCTGCATATCCAGCGGCTCGTCTTGAAGAAGTTGAAATGGAAAATATTTTTTCTCAACAAGGAAAGATGCAAGGTGTGATTGGCGGTGAATTTGAACTTAAAAAAGACTACTTTTATCCAATTGCAACGTATCAAGAAAGCCGCCGCGATGCTGCCCGTGCACTGCTAGATGCTTTGAGCGGTGTTGAGCGTGGAGATGGAGCGGCAATTCAAATTATGTTCAGGCCTGCACCTGAGAGCTGGACTCTTAAATCTAATGAAAAGGTTGAGTCAATTCGAAAAGGCAAAAGCAAGAAAAATAATAATACCACAGCTGTACTTGATATTATGGAAGCTTTATGGAAACCGCCTACATATGGTCTAAATACTTCGAATACTGAATATCCACAGCTTACGGCTTTAGAAAATGAAGAAATCCAAGCAATTGAAGATAAAACTAAGTATCCAGGCTATGAAGTTTTAACTCGGGTTGTAGCCTCTTCTTCGACAGCTGTAAAAAGTCAAGCAATTTTACAGTCTATCGTTTCTGCATTTTCTTTATTTGACTCGCCACGGTATAATGGTTTTAAGTTTAATATGACTAATAATATCGATGAATTAGTTACTGCTTATATTTTTCGATTTTTTCCTCAAAGTACAAATCAGAATATTCTGAATAGTGTTGAGCTTTCGACAATTTTTCACTTGCCAAATCAAAATTCAATTCCAACTGGTAAGATTGAACGTCAAAGAATTCGACAAGTTGATGGCCCAACTGAGCCAATGAAAGAAGGCTTATTGATTGGAGTCAATGAATTCCGCGGTGTTGAAAAACAAATTCGCCTCGGAATCAATGATCGTCGCCGTCATACATATATTATTGGTCAGACAGGTATGGGTAAGTCTAAGCTCCTTGAAAATTTGGCTTATCAAGATATAATGGACGGGCGAGGTTTTTGTTTTATTGACCCACATGGGGATTCTGTTGAGGAATTACTTGGGATGATTCCTCAATCACGAATGGATGACGTGATTTATTTCGACCCAAGTGATACTGAGAACCCGCTTGGTTTTAATATTTTTGAGGCCTCAAGTCCTGAAGAGATGGATTTTGTGATTTCCGAGACCAATTCGATGCTGAAATCTCTCTATGATCCAGGAAATACTGGTGTTGTTGGTCCTCGAATGGAGAATATTGTTCGAAATGCGGCTCTATTACTAATGAGCGACCCAGATGGGGGAACCTTTATGGATATTCCAAAAGTTCTTGTTGACCCAGAGTTTGCAAAGCAAAAAATTAAGTATCTTCGAAATCAACGTGCAATTGACTTTTGGACTAAAGAGTGGCCAGCTTCGCAAAAATCTAATGACGCAGGAGAACTTGTTTCTTGGGTTGTTTCTAAATGGGCGCCATTCGAAAGTGGCTTGGTTAATAATATTATTGGCCAAAAAAAGAGTGCATTTAGTATTCGCGAAGTTATGGATAATAATAAGATTTTGCTCGTAAATCTTTCGAAAGGTAAACTTGGAGAGGCAGCGGCAAAACTCCTTGGTATGGTTTTTGTGATGAAGTTTCAAGCGGCGGCAATGAGCCGTGCAGATATACCTGAAGACCAGCGAAAAGATTTTTGTCTATTTGTTGATGAGTTTCAAAACTTTGCAACCGATTCTTTTGAATCTATTTTGTCTGAAGCTCGAAAATATCGCCTGAATTTAATTTTAGCAAACCAGTTTACAACTCAGTTAAAAGATTCAATTAAGGGTGCTATTTTTGGTAACGTTCCTAACAAGATTGTTGGTAGGATTGGTATTGATGACGCAGAAGTTCTTCAAAAGGCCTTCACGCCAACATTTACAGCTGAAGATTTAACCAAAACACCTAACTATAACTCAATCACGACTGTTTTAGTTAATGGATTTCCATCAGCTCCATTCACAATGAAGCTTTTACCTCCTTTTGGTAAATCTAATCCAGAGATTCGTGAAGGGCTTCGAAAATATTCAGCTTCGAAATATGGTCGCCCTCGAGCTATTGTTGAAGATGAAATTCGAAGGCGTTTGAGGGTTAATCCTGGAGCTAATTCATCTCAGCCACAGCCTCAAACTCAGCTGCAACAAAAAGCTCAAGTCAGTTGGCAGGAGAGGGCGTTCTCGGGCAGCTTTAATAATGTTAATCTGAGCAACTCTAATGATGGTGTTAAAAAAGATTCATTTTTGGATGATTGGCTAAAAAAGAGGGATGAAATAAGGAATGGTAATTCAAATTCTAATGTTCAACAAAACCAACCGGAGACTCCTTTGAAGAGCAATTTAGCTAGAACTTTTCAGAAAAATATTATGCAGAACCAAAGCTCAAGTTCTTATAATATGAATAATTTGAATAATTCGCAAGTTCAGCAAAAGACTAAACCACAGCAAATCCAAAATGATTTCGTGATCCAGGATATAAGAACTATAAGAACTTCTACGGATTTAGGCAATAGCTCTTCTGGCGCTACTAAGAATAATCCAAAAAAAGTTGATGACGGTGAGGTTATATTTAAAATCAGGTAGCTAAATTGCTACTTGATTTTATTTTTGATTAGTCTCATAATAGATAAAAAGATGAATAATATTGATATTAAATATACTAAAATCTCTA
>CALHCA010000077.1 GCA_937930585.1 uncultured bacterium | reverse complement strand
AGCTCTCGCCAACTTTTTTGAAAAATGTTATAATTAAATTATTATGAAAAATTTTAAAAAGCTCAATTTCAAAAAATACTTTAAAGAATTTTTTAAAAAATATTTATCTGAAAAATCGCAAAAAAACATTATAAAATACATAGAAATTAGTAAAAAAATTATTCAAAGCAAAGCTACTTTTTTAATATTTTCAACGATTTGTATTTATTTATTAGGAGCTTTTCTTGTAAAATATATTTTAAATCTCCAATTTGGTGGCTGGGAAAAGGCTAACGAATTCCTTTCGAAAAATCCAAAAATTGCCGAGTATAGCCAGATTATAACAATTTTAATCAGTTTTTTATTTGTTGGAATCTTTCGAAATTGGCGAATCTCAATGGGCATTTTGTTTTCAATCGCCACAATTGTGATGTATATCAATAATGAAAAAATGGCCTCACGCAATACGCCGTTTTTGCCTGAAGATTTAGCGATGTCTGGTGAGGCTGGCGGACTAGCCTCGATGATTAATTTAGAACGATTTTTAAATATGCTTTTTACGATTGCGGTAATTATAATCATAACCATTATTGTAAATAAAATTTCAAAAAAAATCTGGCATTTTAAATTTTCAAGAAAGCAAAAAATAGCGATCTTTATTCCACAAATTGCTTTAATTCTAATTTGTGCGCACTTTTTAAATTTACACACTTTAGAAATTCGAAATCTTAGTGGAAAAGGCACTTTCATTAAAGTTGAAAATCTCGGGACTTCTATCGACTTCACTGATCAAGCTTACAACTACCGAACCAACGGCTTCATTTTAGCAACGATCTCAAACCTTCAAACTAAAACTCAAAAACAGACAGAAGGTTATTCAAAAGAGGCCGTGCAAAAAATTGTCCAAAAATATCAAAAAATTGCTGAAGAAAATAATAAAAATCGCAAAAAATTAAGTGATGAAAAAGTAAATGTCGTTTATGTGATGAGCGAGAGTTTTATTGACCCAAAGCTTGGCAAGCATCTTTATGATTACGGAAATAAAGAGCCAATTCCATATACACAAAAAATTAAAAAAATACAAAGTTCTGGCTGGGCTGCTTCAAGTGAATATGGTGGTGGAACAGCTAATGTTGAATTTGAAGCTTTAACGGGACTAAGTAATTTCTTCCTAAATTCAATCCCCTATACTTCAATTGTACCTGCAAATAAAGACACACCTTCAATCGTGAAAAATTTTAATGAAAATGGCTACAAAACAATCGCAATGCATCCATACAATCGTAATATGTATCGCCGTGAAGCTGTTTATCCAAATCTTGGTTTTCAAGAATATAAAAGTGCCGGTGATTTCAAAAATAATTCTAAAATTGATAACTCAAAATATATCTCAGATGAATCCGCTTTTAATGAAGTTTTAACTGAACTAAAAAATAGCCAAAAACCTGAATTTATTCACCTTGTGACAATGCAAAACCATATGCCCTATGAAGAAAATGCTTATTCAGAACATAATTTTAGTGTTAATGCAAAAAATGGTGCAAATCCAGATAATACAAAAACTATTCAAGCTTATCTTGAGGGAATTTCACGCTCAGACAAAGCAATGAAGAATTTTCTTTCTGAAATTGAAAAATTAAACGAAAAAACCATTATAGTTTTCTGGGGCGATCACTGGCCGGGAATTTACAGTGAAATGTTCGAAAAAGAATTAAATAAAAATGATATACGCCGCACACCACTTTTTGTTTATTCGAATTTTAAAAAAGAAAAGCAAGATTTAGGAACTTCAAGTTTAATTTATAATCAGATTTTAGCCCTAAATGCATTCAATTCAAAGCTTTCCCCATTTCAATATTTATTAAGTGATTTACGAGAAAAATATCCCGCCTTAACTAAACAATTTGTAAAAATAGACGAGAAAAGTGATATTCTGAAAGATTTCGAAATGATCGAATACGACATTTTGAGTGGAAATAAATACAGCCTTGGTGATTTTTATAAAATTAAATAGATTAATTGATTCATTTTATTGTAAAAAGTTGATTATATAGTTTCTACTCAAACTGATACAATCTAAGAAAAGTATAGTATTATTCCAATTTAAGGCCATAGCTTAGATTTTTAAACGAGCTCTTATTTATAAGGAGTGATAATAAGTACCGAAAAACTATTT
>CALHCA010000076.1 GCA_937930585.1 uncultured bacterium | reverse complement strand
TGTAATTCCTTTTTCGCGCTCCAAATCCATTGAGTCTAAAAGCTGCGACTTCATATCACGCTTTTGAACAGTACCAGTAATTTCCATCATTCGGTCAGCTAAGGTCGACTTACCATGATCAATATGAGCAATAATACAAAAATTTCTAATCTTTTCTAAATTCATAAACTTTCTATATTTTAACAGATTTTTAAAGTTTAGGCAAATTATTTAATCTTAACCTGCACAAAAATCATCTTTTTAATTTGCGAAATAATCGGCTCAGCTTCTTCAAGTTTTAATAATTTTGCAACCAAAACATAAGTTGTTGAACTTACTAATCCGATAAATATAAATTTTGGAAAAGTTGAGAAAAACCTTAAGTCAGAGCCAAGTAAAGGCATTCTCGCCACCAATAAATAACAAATTACACCAGCTACAGCACTAGCAATCATCATTCGAAAAATCCCTGAAAGAAATTGCGCGTCAAAAAGTCCATTAATTCTTTTTCGCATCAAAAATAGTAAAATTATAATTTCAAGAACGGCGCCAATCGCCTGCGCCCAAGCCAACCCATAAGCACCGAATTTAAAAATTAAGCTGAAAATTATTGCCAAAACAATATTCAAACCAATTGCAACCAACGAGATATAAAATGGTGTTTTCGTATCTTCCATTGCATAAAAACTTCTTGCCGCAATATGATAAACTGAACGCGCAAAAATCGAAAGAACAAGAACCCCCAAAAGACCAGCAATCAAATCATCACCACCGTTTTTAATAAAACTCACAATATAACCACGCAAGAAAAAGAATAAAACCGAAACAGGTAAGGCTAAGAAAATAATCATTCGAAGAGCTGATTGCAAATCTTTTCGAAAGAGATCTTTTCGACCAATTGCTAATCTTTCAGTTAAATTCGGGAAAAATGCTGTAGAAATCGCCACACCGATTAAATTTACTGGCATCATCTGAAGAGTTAAGCTTTGCGAATAGGCACGAACCGTTCCTGAACCCATTCGACTTGCCATATTTGTTTCAACAATTGAGTTCACATAATCTAGACCTTGATCCATTGAGCGTGTTGGCAGTAGCTTCATCACCTGTTGAAAGCCTCTATTTTTCCAGAAAATTCGAAATTGATATTTAAAATCAACACCAATCAAACCAGCCGCTGCAATCAAAAGTTGCAAAACCGATCCAAAAGCAACACCGATCGCCACACCCATAATTCCGCCTTCAAAAATTTGAATACCAAAAATATTGATTCCATTTGTGAAAAATACCGTTCCGATAATAATTCCAATGTTATAAATTGCAGGCGCGAGAGCTGAAAAAGTAAATCTTCCAATTGCTTGCTGAACACTTGTCAAAACCGTTGCAATCGCAAAAAGAAATGGATTAATTGCAATCACGCGCATCATTGATATAGCTAAAGAACGTGAAGATTCACTTAACCCTGGGCCAACAATATATTTAACTAAAGGCTCTGCAAAAATTATAATTAAAACAGATGTCACTAAAGTTAAAAGTGCCAATAAATTCAAAACACTTGAACTTAACTCCCAAGCAGATTTTTTATTTCGATTCGCCATTCGTTGGTTAAAAACTGGAATAAATGTTACACTTAAAGCGCCCGAAACCAAAATGAAAAACATAAAATCAGGAATCGTAAAAGCTACCGTGTAAGCATCAATTCCGTCTGGGTAAGAATCTAAATAATACGAATTTAAAAGCCTATCTCGCAAAAATCCTAACAAGCTCGACAAAAGCGTCGAGCTTGCAAGAACGATTGCTGCAAATTTTACTGTTAATCTTGAGTTAGCTTTCGAAACAATTGATCTAACTTTTGATTTCATAACTAATCGTGAAGCTTTGCTTCCTTAGGCAATTTAGCATTTTTTAAAATTTCAGCAACTTCTTTTTCATCAAGAGTTTCTTTTTCAAGAAGTGCCTCTGTTAATTCTTTGAGCGGTTTTTTATTTGCTTTAAGAATTGCAGCAGCACGCTCAACAGCCTCTTTAATTAATTTAGCAATTTCTGCATCAATTTTTTCAGCGGTTTTTTCAGAATATGGTCGCTCGCGAGTCATTTTATCAAAGAACATTCCCGAATTTTCTTCATGGAAAACTTGATCAAGTAAATCTTCACCCATACCAAATTCGATCACCATATTTCGAGCAATATCAGTTGCATTTCGAAGGTCGCTTGATGCTCCGGTTGAAATTCCAGCTTCACCATAAATTAACATCTCTGCTTGACGGCCACCCATTGCGCGCGCCAAGATATCTTTATATTCGAAAATATTTGTATAGCTTCGATCTTCTGGCGGCAAGAACCAAGTAACACCTCCAGTTCCACCACGTGGAATGATTGTAACCTTATGGACTGGATCTGAATCTGGCAAAACATGACCAACGACAGCATGACCAGCTTCATGCCAAGCGGTAGTTTCACGTTCTAGATCGCTCATAACTTTTGATTTTCGTTCTGGGCCAATTGCTACTTTTTCAAAAGCTTCAGTTAAATCTTCATTAGTAATTAATTCACGATTATTTCGCGCCGCTAAAATTGCAGCTTCGTTAGCAATATTCGCAAGATCAGCACCGGCAGAACCTGCTGTTTTCTTTGCTAGAGCGTTTAAATCAACAGATTCGTCAACTTTTTTATTTTTAAAATGAACCTCTAAAATTGCTAAACGATCTTTTCGCTCAGGAAGGGAAATTTCCACACGGCGGTCAAATCGGCCAGGTCGAAGAAGGGCTGGATCAAGCACATCAGCACGGTTAGTAGCAGCTAAAACAATGACACCAGTATCCTTTTCAAATCCATCCATCTCAACCAATATCTGGTTTAAAGTTTGTTCACGCTCATCATGACCACCACCCATTCCAGAGCCACGCTTTCGGCCAACCGCATCAATTTCGTCAATAAAGATAATTGCTGGAGCATTCTTTTTCGCTTTCGAAAACAAATCTCGTACGCGTGAAGCACCAACACCAACAAACATTTCCATAAATTCTGAACCTGAAATTGAGAAAAATGGCACTTTTGCCTCACCAGCCACAGCGCGAGCTAACATCGTTTTACCAGTTCCAGGATTTCCAACCATCAAAACACCACTTGGGATTTTTGCACCCATTTTTTGGTATTTTTTAGGATCTTTCAAAAAGTCAACAACTTCATATAAATCTTGCTTGGCGTTTTCATTTCCAGCAATATCTTCAAATTTAATCTTCTTTTTATCTTCACCGTAAAGTTTTGCTCGAGATTTACCAAAATTCATTGCTTGCGAATTTTGACCAGTTGCCGAACGCATAATTAGCATAAAGAAAGCTACAATCGCAATAACTGGCACAATCATAACTGTCAAATTCCAAATTATTTCCGAAGAATTATCAACTGGTATTACATCAACAGTAGTTTTCCCCTTTTCAAGCCCTTGCTCATAAATCGTTCCACTTTCTTTAACCGATTTTTCACTGGCTTTTTTCTCACCTTTTTTAGTGATTTTTACATCATTTCCTTGAATTTCAAGTTTCGAAATCTCACCTTTATTAGCACGTGAGATTACATCTGAAATAGCAACTTCTTTTAATTTATTCGAAAAAATATTCTGGCTTACCCAAATTCCACCAAAAATAGCTATAATTACCACCCAAAAAATAGCATTCAAAGATAGCTTCTTAAAATTATTATTTTTCTTATCTTTCATTATCTTCCTTTCCGGTCATTCAACTCTTACCATTTTAACAAATTTTTAAAGCGTTTTCAACAAAAAAGAAAAAGAGGCTCTAAAAAACTCTTATAAATCACTCATTCCTTATTTTAGATATATTTTTATTAAAGCGATTCTTAGATCACTTTTAAGCTAAACAAAGTATTCATTTAGTATCAATAGTTAATATTAAAGCTCCAATAATTCCTTGAAAATATAATTTCATATCCACCTAAAATTTGTGTTTTTGATCCGTTTTTAAAAGTTCGAATTGCATGCAAAAAATCCCAAACTTGTTTTGAAAGCGGGATTTTTCCAGATTGACGGATTATAATTTCACGCAGAATTTCGTAGCAAACTTCATCTGAATTCGTGCGAAAAAACTCTCGTTCAAATTTTTGTCCATCGCCAATTTCGAACAAAATCTCTTGAGTTATTTTTTCAATTTCACGGCGAAGTTCAATTTGCCTTTGCCAAATTTTGAAAATAGATTCCAGATCTTTTTCACTAAAATCCAGAGTTTTTCGAATTCGATTGCGTGTATATTTTTGACTCAGATTCGTTGAATCTTCTCGCCAAACTAAACCTTGCCGTTTTGCCATTTTTAGAATTTCTAATTTCGAAAATCGTAAAAAAGGCCGTTCAATATCTGGCGAATCAAAACATGCCACCGCGCGCCAACCACCACCGCGCGCCAAATTTAACGCAAAAGTCTCCGCCAAATCATTCTTATGATGGGCCGTAAAAATTATAGCATCTTCACGTTTAGCAATTTTTCGCAAAAAAGCATACCGAGCATTTCGAGCTTTCTCTTCGCTTGAATTTTCTCCTAAATTACCATGTTCAAATTCGAATTTCAGTCTATCTTTTTCTGCTAATCTTTGAACAAATTCACAGTCTTCTTGACTTTCTTTTCCACGAATTCCATGCTCAAAATGAGCCACGATTAAATTTTCTTCAAGCCATTTTTGCCCATTTTTATTTCGAAAAAATTGCACTAAAAAATCTAGTAAAACCACCGAATCTACTCCACCAGAAACCGCCACGACTATTTTATTCATATAAATTTATTTTACCACACTTGCGTTTTTAAATCGATTATGTTAAAATTTAAACAATGAAAGAAGGTGGGAAAATTTCGAAAATTAAAGAGATTAAGTTCGAAAATTCAGTTAAATTTGCAGCCGAAAGTATTATTGAAAATGCCCTAAATCTGCATGCAACTGATGTTCATATTGAACCAAGAGAAGATTCAACTTTGGTCCGTTTTCGAATTAACGGCGTCTTAAAAAATATCAATGAATTTTCGAAAGATTTTTTGCCAAAATTAGCGAAATATTTTAAACATCTTGGCGGTTTAAATTTTAGCGAAAAAACTTTTCCACAATCCGCTACAGTTCGACATGGAGAAGCTCGGATTCGAATTTCCACAACTCCAGTTTTTTTAGGCGAGAAAGTTACTCTAAGGTTAATTCGAGCCCGAAAAAGTGTTAGAAAACTTAACGAAGTTGGGCTTTGGGGCGAAAACTTACAGCAAATTCAACAAATTTTGCGCCAACCGCGTGGAATTATTTTTACGATTGGTGAAGGAAACAATACAACTAATTTCTCAATTTTAAATGAGTTAAATTCGAGCGAAAAAAATATTGTTACAATTGAAAAACACATCGAAAAAACCATTCCAGGAATTAACCAGACCGAAATTAACCCTAGAATTGGCTTAGATTATCTTGAAATGGTTAAGTCAGCTCTAAGCCAAAATCCTGATATTTTATACATCGATAACCTAAAAGATTCAAAAACTGCCGGGCTTATTTTTGACGCTTCAATGCGAGGAAAATTTATTATTGCAAGCCTTCCAGTTCAAAAAATAAGTGAAATTATCCCATTTTTAAATTATCTTGAAATTGAACCGTTCTTAATTAGTGCAAATGTTTTAGGAATGATCTCGCAAACCTTAATTCGTACTGTTTCGAAAAAAGCAATTTCAAAAACTAAAATCTCAAAAGAAGAATCTTCGCTGATTTTACAGGAATTTAAAACTACGGGAGCAAAAATCCATCAATTAGAAAAAGATTTTCGCGATAAAGTTCACCCAAAAAATAAACTTTCAACTTCTTCAAACTCTATTTTAGAGTTGCCAATTATTCGAAAAAAAGAAAATTACGAATTAGCTTTTTCTGGAAATACTGCAATTTTTGAAGTTTTAAGTTTAATCAACGGTGAGATTTCAAAAGAAATTAAAAATTTAATTCAAATTAAACCAACTTCAGTTGAAATTGAAGAAATTCTTTCAGCAAATAATTTTAGAAATATGAAATTAGACGGCTTAGCGAAAGTTCTACAAAATGAAACAATCCTACCAGAATTAATGCGAAAAACTGGATTTTAAAACAATAATTTGTTAGAATTATAAATAGTTATGTTAATTTTAGCTTCAAAATTACTAAACACACCAATTATGGGGCTACAAACTGGCTCACAACTCGCCCGAACCGGCAATGCAATTATTAATCCTGAAAATTTACAAATTTTAGCTTATAAATTAAAAGCCAATTCTTTTTCGAACGAAGAAATGCTGATTCGGATTGCTGATATTCGTGAGCTTTCAAGAATTGGATTTATCATTGATTCTGGTGAAGATTTTATTCTCCCAACAGATGTGATTAAAATTAAAGAAATAATCGACCTTGATTTCGATATTTTAAGCCTTAAAGTTGAGGATGAAAAAGGCTCAAAAATCGGTAAAATAATTGATTATAGTTTGAGTCTGGCTGATTTTTCAGTTCAACAATTAATTGTGAAACGACCATTTCTAAAATCGTTAAACGACCCAACTCTAACTATTCACCGATCACAAATTGTTGCAATAAATGATGATACTATCACAATTCGCCACGA
The DNA here is from genome assembly GCA_937930585.1 of uncultured bacterium. Classification (GTDB taxonomy): domain Bacteria; phylum Patescibacteriota; class Saccharimonadia; order Saccharimonadales; family Saccharimonadaceae; genus Nanogingivalis. The sequence goes on along the minus strand of CALHCA010000076.1, from coordinate 1,850 downwards.
AAAAGAAGAATCCCCACAAAAACGAGCCGAAAAAACTCATAATTTTGTACCAAATTATATAAATCCTTTTCGAGATTAAAATTATTCTTTCGAAATTGCCTTTTTAATTTCATCAAAAGAAAAACCCTGTCGAGCCAAATAAGCAATTAACTTTTGTTCATCTGTATATCTTTTAGCTTTTTTAGAGATTATTTTTTGAATCTCTTCCTTATCATTTCGATTTGATTCATCTAAAACCTGCTCAATAATATCTGAAGAAACACCTTTCGAAAATAATTCAGATTTCAGTTTCTTAATTGAGCTACCCTTTCTTTGATTACGATTTTCAACCCAAAATTTAGCAAACTTTTCATCATCAATGTATTTTTTTTCAATCAATCGGTTTAAAACTTGTTCAACTGAGATTTTTGAAACTCCTTTTTTTTCATAAAACTCACCAGTTTTGCGATTTTTTAGTTTTCGTTTTAAAGTTTTCTTCCATAAATAATCGCTAATTTCTTTTTTAGAATGTGGCCTCATTAAGCAATAATTTAAAGCTAAAGAATAAAGCTTACCAAATTCACTCTGCTGTTCAAGATTTTCGATTTCAGTTTTTGTAAATTTAGATCCAATTTTAACATTTAATTGAGTTAACTGAAAAATATCTAGCGAAAAACGATATTTTCCATTCACAAAAATATTTACCCGATTTTGATTTTTAACTGCTTGTTTTATATCTGTGATTATAAAAAAACCATCCTTAAAAGTAGCTTCTTGAGAGCTCTTTTTTATCTTTTTATACTCAAAATCACTATGATCAAAAATCTCTAATGCCATAAAAATTAAAATCAAATTAGCCCAAATTTATCGGGCTAATTATTTTATTCTTCAGTTTTTTCTTCGTTTGGAGTTTCTTCAACAAATTCTTCACCACGAATTTTTGCTCGAACTTTAGCGTCAATTTCAGCCATTACATCTGGGTTTTCAAGTAAATATTTCTTAGCATTTTCACGACCTTGACCAATATTTTGGTCATTATATTTATAGAATGCACCAGATTTTCCTAAAATTTCATGTTCAACCGCTAAATCTATAATATCTCCAGTTTTCGAAATTCCCTCGTTATACATAATGTCGAATTCAGCAACTCGGAACGGTGCTGCAATCTTATTTTTCACAATTTTTACCTTTGTACGGTTTCCAATTATATCATCACCGCTTTTAATCTGAGCTATTCGGCGAATATCAGCACGAACCGAAGCATAGAATTTAAGCGCGTTACCGCCAGTTGTAGTTTCAGGATTTCCAAACATCACACCAATTTTCATTCGAATTTGGTTAATGAAAATTACCGTTGCTTTAGATTTATTAATAATTCCAGTAAGTTTTCGAAGTGCTTGTGACATCAAACGAGCTTGAAGACCCATATGCGCATCACCCATATCTCCATCAATTTCAGCCTGCGGAACAAGAGCTGCAACTGAGTCAACAACAATTAAATCGACTGCATTTGAACGCACTAAAGTTTCAGTAATTTCAAGCGCTTGTTCGCCATTATCAGGTTGTGCAACAAGCAAGTTTTCAGTATCAACACCAAGTTTGCGGGCATAAGCTGGATCAAGCGCATGCTCAGCATCAATAAACGCCGCTGTTCCACCTTGTTTTTGAATTTCAGCAATTGCATGAAGCGTTAAAGTAGTTTTTCCTGAACTTTCTGGTCCATAAATTTCAATAATTCGCCCCTTAGGGTAGCCACCACCAAGTGCAATATCTAGGCTTAAACATCCTGAAGGCAAAAGCTCAACATCAACTTTATGATTTTCACCAAGTTTCATAATTGAACCATCACCGAATTGTTTTGAAATTTGTGC
>CALHCA010000075.1 GCA_937930585.1 uncultured bacterium | reverse complement strand
TATTTATAAAATCATAGAAAAGATTAGAGTTATTTATATGATAAACTGAAATATTATCAAAATATTTTTCGTGTGAAATAATATCTTCGGGAGTTAAAGTTCTCTCTTGATTATCTATGGTATTAAAATTTTGTTTGTTTTCCATTTTTCTCCCTTATGTTTAGTATAATACCACACATATCTTAAAAAGTCAATATATTGACTTAAAAGATAAATAATGTTATAATTTAATAGATTTTCATTGATGGAGGTATAAAAAATGAAAAGAACTTTTGTGAAAGACAACACACTTTCCGTGTCGTCCGTCGTAGGATTATCCCCCCGCTATCATACAGGAAGTCCTGTATTCACGGTTGATGATTTCAACCATATGTGGCAGGCAGAGGCAGAAACTGTTTATAAAAAAACTGGTATCTATGTCTCTGTAGTCACGACAGAGGCATCTGTTATTTACAGAGAAGACAGTGGCTGCCCTACCGGAGGGGAGAAGGCGGTTGACGTTAGAGCCGACTGCAACCCCTACTACTCATTTTCATTAGGGGATCTATCCGAACAAGATTATATACAATCTTGGCAAGATGCCTTCCTGAAAATACTGGAGAATGTGGCTGAAAAATTAGACCAGTCTACTGTTACTGTTAAATTCAGTGATGACAGGCTAATATACCTTACCACAGATTAGGAGTTCACTCTGAACTCCTTTTAACTTATCTTTTGAATTTTCGAACAATTTTTTTAGCAGTTGGCAAAAATGAGTTCCAGATGAAATATGTTTTCGAAATCGGAAAATCTAGTGTGCCAACCAATAAATCTTCGTGATTTGCAAAACCAGCTTTAAATTTCGAAATTCCATCGTTCAAAAGACCGTTAAAATCATATCTTTTTACTCCGCGATTTTTCATTTCAATAATCGCGATCCATTTCAAAACATAATTTGCACGTGATTTTTGCCCGGCCTCAGTTACTCCGCCATAAAGTTCAAACGCCACATCATCACTTTGAGCAAACCATAAAAATGCCACCATTTCTTGATTTTTAAGTTTTTCTGCTATATAATCTTCAGTATTTTTATTTTTTTCTATAGACTTACCCTGCTCTTTTTCAATAAAAGCTCCAAAAATTGGTGAATTTTCGCCCATTTTTTTATAAAGTTCATGATAATAATCTTTCGAATGAATCGCAAACCCTGCCCTTTTGGCGGTTTCTGTGTAAATTTCTAATACGCGATCAATTTCTTCTTTCGAAAACAGTTGCCGAACTCGCACTTCTCCACCACTTTTTCGAATGTACTGTCGCGTTTTTTTACTCATTTTGGCGAGTAATTTATCTTCATTTTGCGTTAAATCAAGGATTAAAGTTCGTGGAATTAAAATTGTATTTTTTGAGCTTTTCCAGCCATTACGCAAATCAAAATCACCATTATTCCAATCTGGCTCCATCGCTAAACAAACTGGTTTTGGCTTGATATTTTTCGAAACCCAAAACGCTATTTCACGCGAAATACGAGCTCGCTCGATTGGCTTTTTCGAAAGTACCAAAGCACCGCGCGGAATATAAGCAAAATTACGAAGTGGAAAAGGGAGTTTTCGAATTAAAATTTGCGCTGCCGCCACAATATCTGAATGATCATTCTTCTTGCGATCAATATATTTTTCTTCACCATTTTTCAAAAAAACTCGCACAACTTGCCAATTCGGCGATTGTGATTTTAATTCACCCCAACCCCAAAGTTGCAAAGGGTGACCGCCGTGCTCGTTAATAAAATCATTCCATTCTTTTTTATCAGTAATTTCGATAATCTTTAGCATATTTATATTATACACCGAATGTGGTATAATTGTAAATGTAGAATTTCGCACAGTTTAACTTTCGTGTGAAATGTTGTTGAATAAATGCGATTTTAAAGGGAAATATGAAAATTACAAAGACTTACGAACCAAATAATTACGAACCTGAAATTTATAATCTTTGGGAACTTTCTGGCGCTTTCGAAAGTAGTGGAGTTGGCCCAAAATATTCAATCGTAATGCCACCACCAAATGCAAATGGAAATCTTCATATCGGCCACGGGCTAATGGCTGCGGTTGAAGATATTTTAGTGCGTTATCACAAAATGAAGGGTTATGATGCAATTTATTTGCCTGGCGCCGACCACGCGGGCTTCGAAACTTGGGTTGTTTATGAACGCCTTTTAAATGCTGAAGGGAAGAGTCGTTTAGATTATTCTCGTGATGAACTTTATAAAAATGTTTGGGATTTCGTAGCAAGCCAACGCGGAAATATGGAACTTCAACTCCGTGCCTTAGGGGCTGGTGCTGACTGGAAAAATCTCACTTTCACATTAGATGAAAAAGTAGTTAATCGCGTTTATAAAACTTTCGAAAAAATGTGGAATGATGGCTTAATTTACAGAGGTGAGCGCATTGTTAATTATTCAACAAAATATCAAACTTCTTATGCCGACATTGAGGTAGATTATAAGGAAGAGAAGGGGAAGCTCTGGACAATTGCGTATCCAGTTCTTGATGAATTCGGTGGAATAAGCGAATATATGCTTGTTTCAACAACTCGCCCTGAAACAATGCTCGGCGATACAGCTCTTGCGGTTAATCCGGAAGATGAAAGATATGAAAATCTGATTGGTAAAAAAGTCCGCATACCTTTAATAAATCGTGAAATTAAAATTATCGCCGATGAATATGCCGACCCACAATTTGGAACTGGCGTTGTTAAAATTACACCATTCCACGATCCAAATGATTTTGAAGTTGGCAATCGCCATAACTTGCCAAAAATTCAAGTAATTGGCTTTGACGGAAAAATGACCGAAAATGCAGGCAGTTATGCTGGCTTGGAAGTGTTAGAGGCACGTAAGAAGATTCTTGAGGATCTTCGAAAAATTAATGCGCTATTTAAAGAGGAAGATATTACTCACGTTGTTGGTTATGATTATAAATCTGGCGAACCAATTCAACCGCTTGTTAAAGAGCAGTGGTTTATCTCAACTAAGCCTTTGGCTAAAAAAGCCCTTGAAGCTCTTGAGAATAATGAAATTAAATTTACACCTGAAAACAAGAAGAATGTTTTAATGGAATACCTAAAAAATATTCGTGATTGGAACATTTCACGTCAAATTCCTTGGGGAATTCCAATTCCAGCTTTTCAAAATACTGAAGACCCAACAGATTGGATTTTTGATGAACGCGTGCATGAAGCTGAAATTGAAGTTAACGGCAAAATTTATAAGCGTGATGAAGATACGCTCGATACTTGGTTCTCAA
>CALHCA010000074.1 GCA_937930585.1 uncultured bacterium | reverse complement strand
ATGCAGGGCAAAGAATCACAAGCATAACGGAAGTGGTCGATCAGATGATTTATACAGACCTTATCAAAAATCTCTTGAAAAATCCGGTGTTGAAGTTAAAATAGAAGTAAAAAATGGATTGGAAATTTGAAAAAATATGTATCCAATACTTGACACAAGGGTGTAATGTAAATTAGTATTAATACTATGTCAATACTTTTTTGAAAAAAACTTAAACATTTTCTTGATTTTCATTCATGCTTATATTATAATTTAAATGAAGCTTATGGATATTTGGATGATTTTACTGGTAGTGATTTTGGCAGCAATGGTGCATGCTAGTTTTCATTTGAGTATTAGTGTTCTAACACTTTTGAGTGGGCACACTTTAAGCAAGAAGAAATCGCATTTACAATTAACAAAGTTATCTATGTCTTTAGTTTTTGGGTCAGTTTTTGCAACTATTCTTATTTTTTCAACTTTTGCATATTTTGCTGGAATATTCTATGATATTGCATTTTCGAAAGTAGCTTGGGCAGTTTTGGCTGGTATTCTGGTTGCTGCTGGAATTTCAACTTGGATTTTTTATTATCGAAGGAGTAAAAATATACAAAATGGTACAGAACTTTGGATTCCTCGTTCGATGGCAAAATTTCTTAATGAACGAGCAAGCAAGACTATTCATTCGGCTGAAGCTTTTTCGCTAGGAATTGTGAGTGTTTTGAGTGAAATATTGTTTTATTTTGCATCTTTGGCGATTTCAGCAATTTTAGCCTCACGTGTTTCACTGGCCCATCAATTTGCTATTTTAGTAATTTATGTTTTAATTTCTAATTTACCGATTTTTAGTATCGCTTGCATGATTTCTGGTGGACATCCAATTTCAGAGATTCAAGCTTGGCGGAATAGGAATAAGCGTTTTATGCAATTTTCAGCGGGTTTAGGGATGATAATTTTAGCGTTTATAACTAGTATTATAGTTTTTACACCAGAATTTTTAGGAGTTTCGTTATGAGAATGGTTGTAAAATCTGGCGGAAAAGTTGAGAAGTTTGATTATAAAAAATTACAAAAATCCTTGAGTGAAACTTTTTTGATTATTAGATCTCCAGAAGGGCAAAGTGATGAATTTGTTCGAAAAACTCTTCTCGAATTTGCAGATTGGCAAAGAAATAAACCGGAAATTACAAGTGGTGATATTCGAAGACAGACTGGATTAATTTTACAGAAAATTCATCCAGAGGCGGCATATATTTATAAAAATTTCAAGAGCATAATTTAAGGAGTGAAAAATGGCTAAAAGAAAATTTGATTTTGATTTAATTGTTCTTGGAAGCGGAGCGGGGGGCTCGGCGGCGGCAAATATTGCAGCAAAAGCTGGTCTAAATGTTGCAATTGTTGAAAATGATCTTTTTGGTGGTGAATCACCGAACTATAGTGATGTTCCGCGAGCAGCAATTTCGAAGGTCAAAAAAGCTTTTTTTGAAGCAAAAAAGGCTGAAAAAATGGGTTTACGTTCGGCAAATTTAACTTATAACTTTCCGATAATTTCCGCCTGGAAAAAGATTGCGATCGAACGAACCGGAGCTCACGATAATCAAAAGTTTTTCGAAAGTATGGGGATTAAAACTTTTCGTGGTGAAGCTAGATTTTTAACTCCAAATGAGATTTCAATTAACCAAAAACACTATTCAGCAAAGAATTTCTTGATTGCGACTGGCTCGAGAATATCAATTCCAGACATTAAAAATATTGAAAATATGCGATACTATACGCCAAAAACAATTTTTGACATTGCTCGTCCACCTAAAAGTATTTTTATTGTTGGTGGTGGAGCTGAGGCGGTTGAAATTGCTCAAATTCTAGCTATTTTTGGTACGAAAGTTTATATTAGTGAAGTTTCGGCACGACTTTTGCCAAAAGAAGACGAAGAAGTTGGAATTACTATTGAAAATATTCTAGTTGAAGAAAGTCATGTTTATGTTTTACCGCAAACTCGAGTGGTGGCGGTGCAAAAAGACGGCTTGATGAAGCGAGTGATTTTTCAGCGAGGTGGAACCGAGAAATTTGTGCGAGTTGATGAAATTCTGGTTGTAGGTGAAAGAATACCGAATACGGATATTGGCTTAGAAAACGCTCATATTGATTTTTCGAAAGATGGAATTGTTGTAAATGAATTTTCGCAAACTTCTATGAAGCATATTTTTGCGGTTGGTGGTGTGGTTAATTCACAAGCTCAAACGGCAGAAATTCTACTTGAAAGCCGAACAGTTGCTCACAATATTCTACATTCACGTTCGAAAATTGAGGTAAAATTTCCACTTTCGCCTCGGACGATTTCAACTTGGCCAGAAATTGCCACGGTTGGTTTAAATGAAGATGATTGTTTAAAAAGGGATTTAAAATATAAAACTGCAATTGCGCCACTTAATTTGATTGCAAAAAGCAATGTTGAGAATTTTAGTGGCGGATTTGCTAAAATTATTTGTGATAGGAGGGGAAGGATTATTGGTGGAAGCATTGTTTCGCCAGATGCAATAAACTTAATTCCACAAATTTCTTTAGCAATTCGAAATGAAATGACCGCTCATGATCTTGCAGAAATTCCACAACCATTTTTGAGCTGGAGCGAGATTATTCGTGTGGCGGCCCATAAAATTAAATAAAACTAAACGCCTAAAAGTTAAAATGGGCGTTTTTATTTTTTAAAATTTGAATTTTTTAGTAAAAAATGGTAAAATCAATACAGATTTACAGATAAAAATTAAGGAGAATTATGGCTGGTCATAATAAATGGTCAAAGATTAAACGGCAGAAAGGCGCAAATGACGCAAAACGTGGTGCAATTTTTACACGAATTGGTAATCAAATTGCAATTGCAGCTCGTGGTGGCACTGATCCAGATATGAACCCAAGTTTAGCACTTGCAATTGAAAAAGCTCGCGCTGTGAATATGCCTAATGCAAATATTGAACGTGCAATTGCTCGGGCAGCAGATAAAAATGCAGCAGCACTCGAAGAAATTACTTATGAAGGTTATGGTCCAAATGGAATTGGTTTGATTATTGAAACGGCAACCGATAATCGCAACCGAACTTTTCCTGAAGTTAAGACTGCTTTAGTGAAAAATGGTGGCCGGATTGCTGACGCGGGTAGCGTGATGTTTCAGTTTACTCGCAAAGGTGTAATTTTAGTTGAAGCTACCGGTGAAGATGCTCTGCTTGAGATTTTGGACGCTGGTGCAGAAGATGCTATCGAAGAAGATGGTGAAATTGTAGTTTATACAGATCAGAAAGATTTAATGAAAGTTCGAAAAGAACTAATTGAAAAAGGTTTAACTGTAAAAGAAGCTGAACTTCAATATGTGCCAAACATGGAAGTTGAAATTACAGATGACGAAACTCGCGCTAAAATTGAAAAACTTATGGATGCACTTGATGATGTTGATGATGTGGTGAATGTTCACACGAACGCTAAAATGGATTAGGTGATAAAAGCTTTCGAGAATTTCGAAGGCTTTTTAAAAGCCACTTGATTTTATAGGTAAAAAACATGTTTAATTTAATTTTTAATTCAGATATAAGTAATTCGCTAAAAACTAAAATTCATAATTATTTTGAAAAATATAATAATACTTTTTTGCAATATTTTCCAGAAATGAGTGATGTTGACATTTATTTTTCACATGCTCAAAAGGCTAACCCAGAGATAAGTAAAAACCAAAAAGTTTGGGGTGTCGCCCAGCTTAAAGATAATTTTATGGAATTTGTAATCTTTGAAGATGATTTTTCTGAAGCAGACTTTGTTCAGAATATTTTTCACGAATTAAATCATGTATTTCGAGGTTTTTATGAACGTAATTTTTGGTTAATGGTAGATATTGTCTCTGAAGGTTTAGCTGTAAGTTTTGAGAAACAAGTTAGAAATGAAACTGGTATTTTCTGGGAAGATAAGCCGTTTTATTATTTTGAAAATGAAAAGGCGATGATCTTAAAGCGTCTTGCTGAAGCGATTGATATTTGTGAAAATAAAAAAGACTATAATTATAATGCATGGCTATATAATTTTAATGGTGAAAATCCTGATTTTTCGCACAATTTGGGCTATAAAATTGGTGATTTTTTGGTTGGTGAATATTGCAAATTTTATAAAATTAAACCGATCGATGCTGTGCGAATTCCAACAATGGAATTTATTAGATTTGCCAAAAAGGAGATTTTAAAATGCGAAA